>JAJFIU010000090.1 GCA_021774695.1 Alphaproteobacteria bacterium
TCATCATCGCTTTCAAAACAGATGACACTGTCAGCCGAAACCTGAAAGTGACCGGCGAACGCGACGGCAAGCCGTGGTCAATGAGCGTCCCTGCTGCTCAAAACGGTTCAGCGCAGGGAGTTGCCAACTTGTGGGCGCGGCGTAAAATTCAGATGGTCAACCGGTCGTTCATCGGCCACCGGGGCAGATACACTTTTGAAACACACCGCGGTGTAGTGCTCTCGCTGGCGCTGGCCTACCATCTGGTCAGCGAGTTCACCAGCCTTGTTGCGGTCGAGAAGAATGCTGTGCGCGATCCAGCCGACCCACTGTATAAACGCGAAGTCTCTGCCAACCTTCCGGCAGGTATGACCGCCGATATGCTGCGCACTGCACCCCGCAAGCGAATGACGATCAAGCGCGGGCTAGTAAAGGTCTCAGCACCGATGCTGGCGGAAAATGCGGTAGTGCGCCCCCGCGGTACAGCCTCACCGATGATGCTGTTTATTCTCATGGGGCTTGGCTTGATGCTGCTGTCTGTAACCATACTGCTTGTGCTTCGGCGCAAGCACCGAACAACCCCGTGAAGGGCCTAAAAGCAATAATGATCCTGACCGCGCTTTCGGGCGCGGCATTGCTGGCAAACGGCCTTTGGATACCGGCCAAAGCTGCACTGGCCTACGGCCTTTTGGACCTGGCACACGATGGCACAATGGCAACCGGCACACCGCAGAAGCCTTGGTCATGGGCGGATTTCGGGGTACTGGGAATACTAACCGTGGGCGGCAAGCAAATCCATGTGCTGGACCGTGCCACCAATCAGGCGATGGCCTTTGGTGCCGGTCGGCATGAGGAATATGCGCCGCACGGTCCCCATGTTCTATCCGGGCACCGCGACACGCACTTTGCGGTGTTAGAGCATGTGAAGCGCGGCGACGAATTTTCATTCCAATCATCGCAGGGCGACATAACCTACCGGGTGAGCGAAACCCGCATTTTCGACATCCGCGAGGGTGTGGTGCTACCGCCAGCTGCAGGCGAAATTATGCTGGTAACCTGCTGGCCGTTCGGTGCCATCGACCCCGGCACCACCAAACGCTTTCTGGTGCTGGCACAAAAAATCTAGCATCTTTCACGAATTTTCAGCCCGAGTTTTCATTCAGTGTATCCATTTGTTTCTTGACCAAATGGTCAGGATTTATCAATATCGATTGCACCCAAGAAAATCTGGTGCTTGTAAGCGTGATCTGGCAAAGTCTGATGAACAGAATTTGACACTCAGCACCATAATGGGAACAATTGCGTGACTGTTAAAGCTATCCACGGTGACCTTTTTACCATGGTCGACGACCCCGCGTTGGTGGGGGCCGCGCAGTCATACATCCACATCCCTGACGGTACATTGGTGGTCGAGAGCGGCCATATAACCGCTATTGGCAAACGCGCCGACATTGAACCCACTCTGGCAGCATCGGTAGAAGTGATTGACCACACCGGCGCGCTGATCACCCCCGGCTTCATTGACACCCATATCCATTTCCCGCAGATCGACATGATCGCCAGCTACGGCGAGCAACTGCTGGACTGGCTGGAAGACTACACCTTCCCCGCCGAAGCCCTGTACGGCGATGCAGTCCACGCCGCCGACGCCGCCGAGTTTTTTGTGCGCGAGCTTTTAAGGAACGGCACCACCAGCGCGCTGGTGTATGGCTCGGTGCACGCACAGTCGGTTGATGCGCTGTTCACCGCCGCACACAAGCGCGGCATGCGCATGGTGGCGGGCAAGGCGCTGATGGACCGTAACGTGCCCAAGCAAGTGCGCGATACGGCCGAAAGCGGCGACAAAGACAGCCGGATGCTGGCCGACCGCTGGCACGGCAAAGGGCGGCTTGGCTATGCGGTTACGCCGCGCTTTGCCCCGGCCTGCTCGGACGAGCAGCTAATCCGCGCCGGGCAAATGCTCAAAGACTATGACGGCCTACTGATGCATACCCACATGTCGGAGAATGTTGCAGAAATAAAATGGGTCAAAGACCTGTATCCAGATGCCAAAGACTATCTGGATGTTTATGACCGCTTTGGCCTGCTAACCAGCACCAGCGTATTTGCCCACTGTATTCATTTGCACGGTGAGGAGTTCCAGCGCCTGGGCGAAGCCGACGCCGCCATTGCATACTGTCCCACCTCGAACCTGTTTTTGGGCAGCGGGCTTTTTAACTTGGGCGAGGCGGAAAAATACGGCGTAAAAGTGGGTATCGGTACCGACATCGGCGCAGGCACCAGTTTTTCGGTACTGGAGACAATCGGCGAGGCCTACAAGGTCGGCCAGCTACGCGGTCAAAAACTGGATGCGTTCAAGTCCTTTTATCTGGCCACACTGGGCGGGGCCAAGGCCCTCAATATGGAGAGCAATGTCGGCACTTTAGAAGTGGGCAAGGAAGCTGATTTTCTGGTGTTTGACAAGACAGCCACCCCCCTGCTGGAGCGCCGCTTAAAGCACTGCAAAACCATCGAGGAAACCCTGTTTGTGTTATCAATCCTAGGCGACGACCGCGCCATCCGCGAGACCTGGATCGCTGGTGAGCGGATGCATCGGCGACGGCCCAAATCTCAGCTAAAGGGATAAGAGGGTATCATGGCAACATGGCGCGAAGACGTTGTTAGGGCCTTAACAAAAATCGGAGGACAGGGGCACCTTTCCGAAATTTATAGATCAATTGAAAAAATCAGACAGGGTCCGTTACCTCAAAATTTTCACGCTATAGTTCGCCGCGAATTGGAACACAATTCTTCCGACTCTATAGCGTACCTCGGTAAGAGAGATCTGTTTCGTAATGTAAAAGGAATTGGCGAGGGGGTTTGGAGTTTAAGAAAACTCAATGTCATCAAATCGGAAACTACTGACTTAGTTGATTCTAGTTCCGACGCTTTCAAGTCGAACAAGCCAGTTTTTGGCATCGCGTGCACTGATTTGGAATGGTTTGAACTGTTAAAAACACACCCCACCGGACAGATTGTTAATTTTTGGACCCCCACACCGTGGAAAGTTGCTTCTCTAACTTCGGGTGATCTATTTTATTTCATGCTGAAGGCACCCATCCGTAAAATCGGAGGGTATGGCACTTTCGTTTCATATCAGGAAATGACAGCTTCTGAGGCCTGGCACAAATACGGCCTGAACAATGGCGTCTATTGCCATAAAGAGCTGGTTGACAGGATCAAAAAGTATGTACGGAAGAATACAGGCTCAAAGTCTGTGGCGGACCCGATCATCGGTTGCATTGAGTTAGCTAATGTCATCACATTAGACGAGGATGACTACTTTGCGCCTGAAGATTATGGAGTTTCGTTTCCAATCCAAGTCGTGAAATACAAGAAATTTGAATTGCCCTCAATTCCTCGAGCAAGCAAACCATTGAGTGTTCTAAAGCACTTTGAGTTGGTTGAACGCGACCAAATCAAGAGGCGGCGTGTCCCACTAAAAGAAAGAAAAGGACAGTCAGCTTTCCGTTCTGATATTCTAAAAACCTATAATCAACGATGCTGCATTTCCGGTGAAATAGTTTCAGAAATCCTGCAGGCTGCACATATTCAGCCTTATTTGTCAGAAGCCAGCAATCACATTCAAAATGGTCTTTGTCTAAGGGCCGATTTACACGGATTGTTCGATCGCGGATTAATTTCTATATCGGAGGATTATAAAGTGATCACTTCAGAAAGGTTGAAAGGCTCATCATATGAACCGCTACATGGAAAATCGATTTGGTTACCTGATGATCTCGTCCAACGCCCTTCGCTGGAAGCAATAGCATACCATCGTTCCGAATTCTTCGCTTGATTATGATACTGGTACTCGAGCGTAACTGGCCAAGTTTCAGACCTGATTTTTATCCGAGCTTCCTATCGCCACCATTGGATTGGCACTGTTCACCGCAAAATGCTCAACAAGGCTTGCAAATTTTTCTACAGATCGTATCAAAACATATGGTCTAAGGGGAGAATACAATGACTGCTTTATTTAAGATTATTTTGGTGGCTTTTTTTGTTGGGATAACGTCCCTGTCGGCGGCTGCCCAAACAACCGTGACCTTCACCGATGATATGCGCGACACCAACGGTTTTGCGCTGGGTGTATTTGAAGGCGGCAAGCTGGGCAGCCTTGGCACGCGGCTAGACCGGGACGCGGACGGCGCACTGGCGCATGCCATCGCCGCTACTGGGTTTGACGGCAAATCCATGAAAACACTGCTTATTCCGGCACCCGAGGGCATCGATGCCAAACAGATCTTGCTTGTGGGTTTAGGTGTAGTGACCGGCGGACTGGATGACCTGACCTACCAGAATATGGGCGGCGACGCGGCCCAGGCAGCCATTGCGGCTTTCAAGGAGGATTTCACCTTTGTCATGGACATTGAGGGAGCCGCCCTCGCGCAGTTTGGCTTCGGCGCCAAGCTTGGCAGCTATTATTTCGATAAATATTATACCGCCGAGGACCGCCAAAAAAGCATCGAGGCGCTTACCATTGTTGCGGCAAATTACCGGGGCGCACAAAGCATGTTCCGAGGCGAACTTGACCCAGTAGCCAACGCCATCTGGTACACGCGCGATGCCTCAAACGAACCTGCCAATGTTATCTACCCGCAGTCTTTTGTTGATCGCTGGACCGCGCATTTTGAGGGCATGGAAAACATCTCGATCAAAGTGATCGACGAGGAAGAAATGCTCGAGCTGGGCATGGGCGCGATTTACGGTGTTGGCCGCGGCAGCAAGCGCCCGCCGCGCATGATGATTATTGAATATATGGGCGGCACAGACGGCGACGCACCTGTGGTGATTGCCGGCAAGGGCATCACCTTCGACACCGGTGGCATCAGCCTGAAAAACCCGCCGAATATGTGGAATATGAAATTTGACATGTCGGGTGCGGCAAGCGCGGTGGGCACCATTCACGCACTGGCCGGGCGCGGCGCGAAAGTAAACGCCGTGGCTATAGCGGCGCTGGCTGAAAATATGCCCGGCGGCAACGCACAGCGGCCCGGTGATGTGGTAACATCCATGTCAGGCAAGACCATCCAAATCCGCTCAACCGACGCCGAAGGACGCTTGGTACTGGCAGACGGCCTCTATTACGGCGACACGACCTACAACCCGGTAGCGCTGATTAACTTGGCAACCCTCACCGGTTCAGCCCGCGCTGCGCTGGGGGCTGATTACGGCGCGCTGTTTTCGCGCCACGATGATCTGGCGAACACGCTGCTGGCGCTGGGCGAAAAAACCGGTGACACCCTGTGGCGCTTACCGCTGAATGCCAATCACTTCAAAGCGATCAAAAATAATGTGGCCGATGTGATGAACTCGGGGCCGGGTGCGCCGGGCGCAAGCGCGGGTGCCGCTTTCCTTGGCACCTTTGTGCGCGAGACCACACCCTGGGCGCATTTCGATATCGCCGGAATTGCATACTCCGACACCGCAAGCCCAACCAAAGCCTCGCCCGGCTCTCGCGGTTTCGGCATTCGCCTGCTGAATGCTTACGTTAAAGCGCATCACGAGGGTAAGTAGCTGCCAAAACTTACCGGAGGACCGCTTTCAGTCTTCCGGCAAATCTACCTCACGGCCCTTGAGCAAAAGCAAAAACAGGGCGGCGGAAAGCCCGGCGGCGGCATACATCATGCACATGACCATAATCTGGTAGCGCGCAGCCACCAGCGGCGACACGCCCGACAGTATCTGGCCGGTCATCATGCCGGGCAGTGAAACCAGCCCCACCGCAAACAGGGAATTGGTGATAGGGATTAGCGCGGCCTTGAGCGCGGTGCTGCGCGCAGCAATGTAGTCCTCCCCGCGCGTGCGCTCGGCCATATAACGCTCCCCCGCGAGGCTGATGCTGGTCATGGAGGCGGCGAAAATCATGCCCGCCAGCGGGATGACATAACGCGGCGCATACCACACGTCGAGCGCCAGCACGCCCTGCACAATGATCAGCAATGTCACGCCGCCGCCCAGCAAAACTGACAGCAGGGCAACAGGATACAGGACCGTGCGTGCCAGCTTGATGGTGCGCAGCGAAATCCAGCTTGCGACCATCACCATGACAGCCAGCACCGCCAGCACAAACCAACCGGTGTTGGCCTCAAACAGGTAAATCAGGAAATAGCCAATGATGGAAAGCTGCAGCAACATGCGACCAAAGCCGTATAGCGCCTCTTTGGCATCGCGTGACCACAAGTGCAAAATGGCGATAACCGCAGCCGCCGGCACAAACGCGAGCAATAGATTTTCAAATGGTATGACCTGCATGAATATTCCCCTGGGCTGCGCTGCCGCTCGAGTGTGACCGGGCAGCTTTGGGGTGTCAATAAGGGCCGATAGCGGGATGGTCTGAGAATAGCCCGTGGATGATCAGGAGGAAGAGCTTTTGATTTTTTTTGCCCATGGTTCTCCCGGTAGCGCAGCCGTCATTGTCAAATGTTTTGACAACGGACAACCAAACTTACACCTTAGTATTAAACTTATGGCCTATTGGGGGGCCTTATCGTGTATTTAGGTTCTTCAACACTATGGCCAAAAAGCTTAGGTACGACACATTCTCCGACGTGATGCTTGCGCCTGCAAACTCAATGTTTCCCATATATGGCGGCGGGTTAGTTGAACCGCACAAGTACCCGAGATATTGCCAACATTTAAGGTACGGGCTGGTTTCCAGTAAGCCTATTACACTCTCGAAAAAGCCTGTACCCAAATTACCCGTCGTGGCAAACAAGCCCTATATTTTCGGCGGCGTTTACATGCATCATTTTGGCCGCTTCGTGACCCAGTCCATCCACCGGCTATGGATAACCGATCACCCTGATTACGCGGATCACACTGTGTTGTTTGTAGCAAGGCCGGAGGAAATACCCCTCAGGCCGCATTTTGCTGCAGTGTTGCGGATATTTGGGGTTCGTAACTGGCGCGTCATCACTAGTGAATATATCGTTGAACAGTTGGTCATTGCTGAGCAGGCAAAAATATTCGGATTACCGCCGCGAAAGCGTTATAATTTCTATCTAAATCAACTAAGTGACCGTAACGGATTGGTCCAAACTGACACCAAACATAAAAAAATAGCGATACTCAGAGGACACCTTGGCGGCCGACATTATGTGGCAGAACAACATTTGCAGGCCTACCTGGCCAAACAAGGATACTCGATATTTCGGCCTGAAAAACATCCGCTATCCAAACAACTAAACTTCATAACTAATGCTGAAAAAATCATCATATCGGATGGTAGCGCCTGCCATCTGTTCGATATGCTGCCACCGGTCAATGCGGAGGTAGTTTTTCTTGCGAGAAGCAAATTTAGCAGGCTTGGCAAAACGAGCATCAAAACCAAAGCGAAGAGATTTTTTAGCTTCACCAAAGTAACCACTCTTATAGTTCCCCTTAGTAGCAATGGCAAAAGGCGAAAAGTAAAAGCGCTTCTCTTTGCACCTCTGCCCGAGGTAGTTCACTTTCTAAAAGCAAAGGGTTTTCTCCCTGACAGTGCCCCTGCGATGACTAGTCCTCCATACGTCTCGGATGCAACGCGCTATGTGGATGAGTGGTCCAAGAGCCTGCCAGAGAAATATCAACAAGAGCAATATCTGACGCACCTGATTAGCAAAGCCGATCACCGCTTAAAAAAGACAGGTATTTTTCAGTTTATACCCAAGCTGTGAGAGACAGTATTGAGGTGTGAACAAGGGGCTAAAGCG
>JAJFIU010000010.1 GCA_021774695.1 Alphaproteobacteria bacterium
TCTGGACCAAAAACATGGCAGAAATTCGATCATCAAGTAGCGCGGCAAGCGGCACGGGGGATATATCAACCGGTGAGCCGGGGCGGATAAAAGCTGGGCTGTATATTGTTGCGACCCCAATAGGAAACCTTGGTGATATTACCAAACGGTCCTTAGACACACTGAAGGCCGTTGACGTTATTGCCTGTGAAGACACCCGCATTACCGGAAAATTACTTAATGCGTTTTTGATAAAGAAACCGATGATTGCTTATCATGAACATAGTGCCGCAGGCAGGCTTCCTCAATTATTACAAATGGTTACAGAAGGGAAATCGGTTGCGTTGGTATCAGACGCCGGCACACCTTTAATTTCAGATCCCGGGTACCGGTTGGTTGAGGCAGTCGCGAACCAGGGCCTTTTTATCACCACTTTGCCGGGCGCGTCTGCTGTGATATCTGCACTCACGCTGGCGGGCCTGCCGACAAATCGTTTTCTGTTCATGGGGTTTGCGCCGACCAAAACCAAAGCTCGACATGATTGGTTTGCAGCGGAAGAAAATACAGCCGCCACGTTGGTATATTATGAGAGCGCAAAACGGCTAGCTGTCAGTTTGACTGATGCCCAAGGCGTGTTCGGCAGTAGAGAAGCCGCCGTTTGCCGGGAAATTAGCAAGAAATTTGAGCAAACCGTCCGCGGAGATCTGGCAACACTGGCTGCGCGCTACCAATCTGATGGTCCGCCAAAAGGAGAAGTTGTTGTTGTGATCGCACCAGCGGTGCCTGCTAAAACTGCCACCAGTAAATTTGATCTGGATACGACAAAAATTCTGAAATTGGCGCTGCAGCACATGACGGTGAAGTCTGCTGCCGCATTTGCCGCAGAAATTACCGGCGAGCGGAAAAAGGCAATGTACCAGCAAGCCCTTGATATATCTGCGGCCAATAAACTCATCCCGCCTGCTTAGCCAAATTACAATGCAAAAGCACAAAAATCTCACCCCGAAGCCGAACAAAAAACAAAAGGCTGAACGTCGCGGCAGAACCGCCGAAATGCTGGCGGTACTTCTTTTAAGAGTTAAAGGCTACCGTATATTAGCGCAGCGCTTTCGGTGTGCTGCGGGGGAAATCGACATTGTAGCCGCTAAAGGCAAAATTGTGATTTTTATCGAAGTAAAAGCGCGTCGCAACACGCATGAGGCACTGGAAAGCGTGACATCCCGCCAGCAAAAACGCATTGAGGCTGCAGCTAAAGTTTGGTTGCAATCAGAGACCTCACGAAATTTTGCAGTTCGGTTTGATGTTATTACGGTTGCACCGCGCGCGCTTCCAACCCATATGATGGACGCATGGCGCCCCGGCTGGTAAAGAAATCAAGTAATGGCGTTGTTAGCTACGCTTTATTTGTTCAAGAGCCAATTTTCCAAGGATTACAAAATGCTATCCAACGACCTTCAAGTTGCTTTTCAAATGGACCCAATGGAGGACGTCAACATTGACGGTGATAGTACTTTCGTTTTGATGCTGGAGGCACAATCACGCGGTTACACACTGTGGCACTATCTTGCGGAGGACCTGTCCTATAAAGACGGAGAAGTATATGCCGCCGCGCGAAAAGTTGAGGTGCGCCGCGAAAAAGGAAACCATTTCAGCTATTTATCAAGCGACATTACCCTAAACCTTCGCAAGGTTGATGTAGTTTGGATGCGCCAAGACCCACCTTTTGATATGGCCTATATTACCGCCACCCACCTGCTGGATCTTATTGAAGACGATACCCTGGTGATGAACAACCCGGCGGAAGTGCGCAACGCGCCAGAAAAACTTTTTGTTGCTAAATTCAAAAACCTGATGCCACCCACCCTTATTACCCGCAGCGAAGATGAAGTGAAAAGCTTTCGCACTGAACACGGAGAAATAATTGTCAAACCATTGTACGGCAATGGGGGAGCTGGTGTTTTTCACTTAAGGGCGGGCGATTCCAACCTGGGCAGCTTAATGGAAATGTTTTTGGAATCCTCGCGCGAGCCGGTAATGGTTCAAAAGTTTTTACCGGAAGTCCGCCAGGGCGACAAACGCATTATCCTGATCGAGGGCGAAGCGGTCGGCGCTATAAACCGCGTGCCCGCAGACGGCGAAGTTCGTTCAAATCTGGTTGCGGGCGGCACTGCGGTTCGATCCAGCTTAACTGCCCGAGAACAGGAAATTTGCGACACTATCGGGCCGGACCTTAAAAAACGGGGTTTAACCTTTGTTGGCATTGATGTCATCGGTGACTGGCTCACGGAAATCAATGTAACATCGCCCACCGGCTTGCAGGCTGTTAACCAATTTGACGGTGTAAGGCTTGAAGCTCAGATATGGGACGCGGTAGAGAACAAGCTATAATTTTCGGCGGGCTAAAACCCACACACTCCAAGTTTTGAACACAAATCATCCAAATCCTCCAAAGTCTTATAGCCCACAGTTACTGTGCCGCCTTCTCCTTTATGTTCGATGCTAACCTTCATTGATAAGGCCGCTGATAGATCTTTCTCGAGCGCAACTGTGTCTGCATCTTTTTGACCCGTGCCCCCAATGTGGGTTCCTGGTCTAGCCTCCCGTTTTGATGGTTTTCCCGATTTCGCTGCAACTTCAGTTTGGCGAACACTCAACCCTTCCGCTACAACCTTGCCCGCAAGGGTGATAGGGTCTGGGGCCGACAACAGCGCACGCGCGTGGCCCATGGAAAGACGCCCGCTATCAACCAAATCGCGAACCTTCTGTGGCAGGTTAAGAAGCCGCAATAAGTTGGTGATATGGCTGCGACTTTTGCCCACAATTTTTGCCAAAGCCTCCTGAGTATGGCCGAATTCTTTGATCAGCTTGCTGTACCCTGCCGCTTCTTCGATTGCAGATAGGTCTTCGCGCTGAATATTTTCGACAATCGCCACTTCAAGCACTTCAGCGTCAGTTAGTTCGCGGACAACCACAGGCACTTCGTGAATACCAGCCTTCTGTGCGGCGCGCCATCGGCGCTCACCCGCAACAATTTGATATTTTTCGAGCCCAGTTTCTCGAACTAGAATAGGCTGCAAAAGGCCTTTTTCCCTGATAGATAACGACAGTTCTTCAAGCGCTGCTTCATCAAAATGATAGCGTGGCTGCTCGCTGTTGCGCTCCAAGAACTCAATCGGCAATGTGCGTCTGCTTGCGCCGGCTTTTATCACAGTACCGGCTACTTCCCCGTTACCGCGTGCGGTATCTTCTGTACCGGATAGCACAACAGGGTCTTCAATGACGGGCCGGTCATCACCCAATAACGCTGACAAACCTCGTCCCAAACCTTTTCTAACTAATTTTGCCATGAAACACCTTTAACTTATTGTTATTATTAAATTTTATGCCGCTTGCTGATTTGCATCCCTAGTCAACATTTCACGCGCTAAATCTATATAGGCCCGGCTGCCTGTACAGCGATGGTCATACAATAGCGCCGGTTTACCAAAACTAGGTGCTTCAGAAACCCGCACGTTTCGTGGAATAACGGTTTTGAAGACTTTTTCACCCAAATAGTCCCGAACATCAGCTTCCACCTGGACCGCAAGGTTATTTCGCTTGTCGAACATAGTTAAAACCACGCCATTTATCGTCAGCATCGGATTTAAGCTCGACCTAACCTGCTCGACCGTTTTCAAAAGAAGACTTAACCCTTCCAGCGCGAAAAATTCACACTGAAGTGGCACCAAAACAGAATCAGCGGCAACAAGGGCATTGATGGTCAGCAGCGATAGCGATGGTGGGCAATCGATTAAGATATAGTCATACTGTTCGCGCAACTGAGCTTTCTCTAGCGCGTAGCGAAGTCTGAAGTTGCGCTGGGGCAACTCTGCTAGCTCCAGATCAGCGCCTGACAAGTCAACGGTTGAGGGTATGATACTGAGACCAGGAATTTCCGTATCCAGAATCGCGTCATCGACAGGCGCTGTACCCAAAACCACGTCGTAGGATGTTATGTCGCGCCTCGCACGGTCGATGCCAAATCCGGTACTAGCATTCCCTTGAGGGTCCAAATCCAAAACCAGAACCTTTTTCTTCACCGCCGCAATCGCAGTTGCTAAATTTATTGCAGTGGTGGTTTTTCCAACGCCGCCTTTTTGATTGGCCACCGCTATAATTTTCGCCCTCGCCCCACTGTGCATTAAAAATCCCTAAAACATAATATTTACAACGGACTAGCGAAATGATACCTCAGAAAGTCTTAGTATAACGCCGTCTTGACTGGTTCGGCTGTCAAACCGTTCAACCGTCATATTCCATAAAGCGATAGCCTGGGTCAATTCTTCTTCTGCAGTTGCCCCTTTAAGGAGCCAAATTTCGGTCTTTGGACCAATAAAGCGTGCTGACCAGCTCAGTATCTGTTCGATTTTGGCACAAGCCCGCGAAGTGATGATATCAAAATTCAACGATTCGACCGACTCGATACGTTGGTTCACAACAATCGAGGACGCAGACGTTTCGCGCACAACATGGCTCATAAAGCTGCATTTACGACCATTTGCCTCAACCATTGTCGCGTGACCCAGCCCCATTATAGAAAGAACGAGTCCGGGAAAACCGGCTCCAGAGCCAATGTCCAGCAGTGTAAGCTCAGTATTAGTATGACACTGGCGGATGAGCGGAAACAACTGAGCGGAATCGAGAAAATGCCGGCGCCACCTATCATCCAATGTAGAATTAGCAACAAGGTTTTTAGCTGTTTGCCATTTCACCAATGCAGATGAATATAGTTTCAGCTTTTCCAATGTTTCACGTGAAACATCGACATCGCCAGCAAACTCTTCGGGACCATACGTCAAGATAGTTTCACGCTGCTTTGCGTTTTTTAATATAGCCGAGCAATATCGTAATTGCCGCAGGCGTCACGCCAGCAATGCGCGCAGCTGCGCCCAAGGTCGTTGGTCGTGCTGTCGAAAACTTTTCCCGAATTTCATTGGAAAGTCCAGATACGCTGGAGAAATCTAATTCTTCCGGTATTTCAAGGGCTTCATCTTTTCTGAATGCCAACACATCCAGATGCTGGCGCTCCAGGTACCCGTGATATGTGGCATCAATTTCCACTTGGCGCGCAATTTTTGGATCGATAGCTCTCAACTCTTTTGGCCAAATGGCACAAAGTCGTTCGAAGTCAATTTCATTAAAACCAAGAAGCGTAACACCGCTTCGTCGTACCCCGTCCTGGGTAATTTTCATACCGTGTTTGGCAGCCTGGTTGGGTGTTAGCGATACTGCCGCAAGCGCAGCGTGTGCCGCTTTCAATGCCTGTTTCTTGGCTGCAAAAAACTCTGATCTCTCGATGCCGACCAAGCCAACTTCTCGGCCTTTTTCTGTCAAGCGTTGATCCGCATTGTCAGCACGCAATGTAAGCCTGTATTCGGCGCGGCTAGTGAACATTCGATACGGCTCGCGCGTTCCCTGGGTCACCAGATCATCTATCATCACACCGATATAACCGTCAGCGCGATCTAGCTGAAAATCGCGGGCAGCGCCAGCCGACCTCAACCCAGCATTAGCGCCGGCCATCAATCCTTGCGCGGCGGCTTCTTCGTAGCCCGTTGTGCCGTTAATTTGCCCAGCGAGATACAGCCCATCGGCCCGCCGCGTCTCCAGAGTTGGGCGTAGTTCACGGGGGTCAACAAAGTCATACTCGATGGCATAGCCCGGCTGCAAAATTTTCGCATTCTCCAAACCCGGTATGGTTTTTATCATCGCGGCCTGCACATCTTCCGGCAAGCTGGTACTAATGCCATTCGGGTAAACTGTGTGGTCATCCAGGCCCTCGGGCTCCAGAAAAATCTGGTGGCTAGACTTGTCTGCAAAGCGCACAACCTTATCTTCAATTGAAGGGCAATAGCGGGGCCCATTGCTATCAATCTGACCAGAATAAATCGGGGCGCGATGCAGGTTTTCCCGAATGATTGCATGGGTTTCTTCAGTTGTACGCGTCAAATAACAACTGATCTGGGGTACTTCTATCTCATCTGTTAAAAAGGAAAATGGCACTGGCGGCGTATCGCCCGGTTGTTCCTGGCACAGCGTCCAATCTATCGTGCGCCCGTCCAACCTTGCTGGCGTTCCTGTTTTCAATCGTCCAAGTTCGAAACCCAGTGTTTCGAGCGTCAACGATAGACCCATCGCTGGCGCTTCGCCGACGCGACCCGCTGGTATTTTAGTCTCGCCAATATGAATTAGACCACGCAAAAAGGTCCCCGTTGTAAGGATCACAGTCCGGGCAGAAATCTTTTTCCCGCCCTCCGTAATAACGCCGGTACAGGCCGGCTTTTTGGCAGAACCAATATCTAAAAGACTGCGATCAAAAGTAAGGTCTTCAACCGCCCCCGCTTCAATGGTCAGGTTGGGATATGACTTTAAAATCTTCTGCATTTCCTGCCGGTACAGCTTGCGGTCTGACTGGCAACGCGGGCCCTGCACAGCCGGTCCCTTACGTCGGTTCAGCAGGCGAAACTGAATGCCAGACGCATCAGCCACGCGCCCCATCAGGCCGTCAAGAGCATCAATTTCCCGAACCAAATGGCCCTTTCCCAAGCCGCCAATAGCCGGGTTGCAGGACATTTCGCCAATTGTCTCAGGCTTATGAGTAATTAACAGTGTTTGAGCACCAACGCGCGCAGCTGCCGCCGCTGCTTCGCAGCCAGCATGTCCTCCACCGATAACAATGACATCAAAATCAGCCATAATTTAACTCAAACCCTTTAGTCAGGCCAGTATGGCCTCCAAAAACTTACCGCACACCCTATATCTGTGATTGCCCCTCAAGTCAAAGCGCTTACAATTATGAACTACGCGAATGTTCCACGTGAAACATCAATGTTTATGTTTTACATTAAGAGTTGACCCTATTTGCCAATACAGAAATCTGAGAAGACTATATCAAGCATGTCTTCAACCCCGACGCGGCCAGTGATGCTACCCACCGCTCGCACAGCCATACGAACATCTTCGGCTGCTAAAACAGCGTCTTGGCCCGCGTTCTGTTGAAAACGCTTCAAGTGCTCCACCACCGTCTCAAGTGCCTGTTGATGACGAAGCCTTGTGAGAGCTGGTGTTTCCCTCGGGCTCATCTGAGCAGCCACAATCTGCTCCAGCTCAGACATTAGCTCACCGAGACCCGCACCCGTTTTTGCTGACAAGGCCAACACGCCTCTGGCATCCATGCCTTGCAGATGTTCCACGTGAAACAATTGACCTTCTTGTGCAAGGTCATTTTGGGTTGCAACCACCAACGTATCACCGTCTATCCATTGGTGCATAGCCTTGGGCACAATAGGCCAGCTATCTGCTCGAACCAAAACCAAGCGTAGATCCGCATCTTTTGCCTTGACCAAAGCGCGCCGAACACCCTCCTGCTCGACAATACCATCGCTATCTCGAACACCTGCAGTATCAATAAGGCGAACAGGAAACCCGCCAAGGTCCAGTTGAATTTCAATGGTATCGCGTGTGGTGCCAGCCTCTTCTGAAACAATAGCCACATCAGCGCGAGCAATCGCATTCAGAAGAGTTGACTTACCGGTGTTAGGCTCCCCCAAAATGACTATTCTAAAGCCATCCCGCAGCAAACGTCCACGTCGCCCTTCCTCTATATGTTGTGATATTTCTAATTCAATACTCAATATATTGGGTTTTACAGCGCCGGATACACCCTCTGGTAAGTCTTCGTCGGGGAAGTCAATATCCGCTTCAAGGTGAGCTAAGTGTGACAAAAGCCGAGAGCGCCAACCGTCATAGAGTGTGCGTAACTCACCGTCCATTTGTCTCAGCGCTTGGCCTCGCTGCGCTGCCGTTTGAGCATGGATAAGGTCATTCAACCCCTCTGCCTCGGTCAAGTCCAGCTTGCCATTTTCAAACGCCCGCCGCGAAAACTCCCCTGCCTCTGCGGGGCGAAGACCGTCCATGTTACCGAGTGCGGAAAGCACACCCTCCAAAACGGCTCGGCCACCATGCAAATGAAGCTCGACCACATCCTCGCCAGTAAAGCTGGCCGGGCCGGGAAACGCAATAACCAGCGCCTGGTCCAACCGCTCACTAGTCTCAGGATCAAGCAGAACCCGCACAACTGCATGACGCGCTGTTGGCACTTTCCCGCTAGTCAGTAAAGATAGCGCCTTAAGTGCATCCGGGCCCGATAGGCGAACAACAGCAACACCCGCGGTGCCGTGGCCGCTTGAAAGCGCGAAAATAGTGTCTGTGTGGATCATGTTATTCGCTCAAATATTCAAATAAGCAACGGCGCCCGCACAATAAATGGGTTTTCGCTTGCTCGCCGCTTTGTGGCACATTAGCAAAGGAAGGTGCAACCTCCATGCTTAACTTGAGCACAACAGGAAAATCATGTTTCAACTTTCAATGCATACGCCGGTGATCGACATTACCATATCTGAGCTTGAAGGCTCCATCATTGCATTGGATTGGGGTTGGAGCCCCTTTCAGGAACCATCACCCTTACTTGCTGAAGCCAAAAGCCAATTGGACGCCTATTTCGACGGCGACCTAACCAGCTTTGACCTGCCTATCAACCCGATGGGAAGTAAGCATCAGGAAAAAGTGTGGCGCGCAATGGTCGATATTCCTTTTGGGCAAACAACGACATACGGTGAAATGGCGAAAGACATCGGCTCAGCAGCACAGGCGGTTGGCGGCGCTTGCGGTCGTAACCCTATTCCCATACTGGTGCCTTGCCACCGCGTGGTTGCGCGCGCCGGTAAGCTCGGTGGGTATTCCGGCGATGGGGGCTTATATACCAAACGCGCCCTATTGGTGCTTGAAGGTGCCTTGAGCATCGAAGAAGGCTATACTCTGGAACACTCTGGTGCTCTGGACCTTTGAAGTGGTGCTGGAAGATAAATTCAACGAAAATGCAGGTGGCACAGATGAACTTACTTAAGGGCGCTGTATTGAGCCTGATACTTTTATGCGCAGGTTCAGCGCACGCAGACACTGGTATCAAAGTTGTCAAAACCTATTCGGTGGGTGCAGCGCCGCACGGCATGCGGCTTGACGGCAATAGTTTACTGATCGCATTGTCGGGTGAAGACGCTGTGGTGCGCATTGATCTTAAAACCGGTGCTGAGCTGTCACGCTGGCCGGTTGCTGGGGTGCCGCTTGATATTATTCGTAGCAAAAATGGCTGGCTGGTGACCACATTTAGAAGCGACCAGCTGATCGAAATAGACGGCATGTCCGGCCAAGAACTGGCCCGCTGGGCTGTGGGCAAAAGCCCCAGCCTTTTCTCTGAAAAGCTCTCCGCTGGCCTAACCCATGTCACCAGTGAGTTTGCTGACACTCTCACCGTATTTAACCCTGTCAATAATACAGTTGTTGCATCATATGCTACTGGCAAGCGACCCTATCCGGCCGATGTCACCAAAGACGGCGTCCTGGCGTTCGTGCCCAACCGCGACGCTAATTCAGTGTCGGTGATCGACTTGCTCAACAAAAAGATAGTTACAGAAACACCGGTTTGCAAAACCCCTGAAGGCGGTGCGCTGATTGAGAGTGAAAATGTTTACATGGTCGCCTGCGGCGAATCCAACGCGGTAGCACTAATTAACACCGCCTCGTTTGAAGTGATTGCCACGATCAACAGGGGCATCGGTACACGGCCCTTTGCTGTAACTGAAAGTACAGATGGTCGCTTTGCCTTCGTTAATAACGCTGGCGGCGAAACCTTGTCAGTGATTGATGTTGCCACCCGCACGGTGGTGGACCAAATCACCGTCGGCAAGCAACCCATCGTTATGCGCGCATTCGGCAACAAGCTATTTGTCACCAACGAAGTCAGCGGTACCCTTTCCATTCTCGAAATCCCTGCGGCACCCGCAGTGCCGGTTGGAACGGCTAAAAAGGAGGTGGTGGTCCTGGGTATGATCCACGGGCGGCACACCGATAGCCAGACTTACGGGTTGCCATACTTAACCCGCATTTTTGAAGCGATAGACCCTAACTATGTGCTTGTAGAAATTCCGCCAAACCGAATGGAGGCCACCATGAAGGGTTTCCGTGAAACCGGCGAAATTCAGGAGCCGCGCGCAAAACGCTTCCCTGAATATGTTGGCGCATTATTTCCGCTTTCAACCCGCATGGACTTTGAAATGATTGGCACAGCTGGCTGGAACAGCCACATGAATGAATACCGAAGCGCTGCACTGAAACGCATTGAGAGCAACCCTGCTCGCGCAGCAGATTGGGCCGAGTACCGCGCCGCAATAGAAGCGGGCGAGGCAACCATGAAAGGCCTAGAGGAAGACCCGTATTTTATCAACAGCGACGCCTATGATGCAGCCACCCAAAAACAGCTGGAGCCCTACGACCGCCTGTTCAACGACGAGATTGGCCCCGGCGGCTGGACCACCATAAACCAGGCCCATTACGGGCATATTGCCGACGCGCTGGACCGTTTGAGCGGCCAAGGTAAACGCATCATGATCACTTACGGTGCAGGCCATAAGTATTGGTTTCTGGAACAATTGCGAAAGCGGGATGACATTACACTTCTCGACCCGCATAAATTTTTGGATGCGGCCAAGGAATAAAAAAGGCCCGCCATGAGCGAGCCTTTAATTTTAATTGTATTTGCGTTCGATCAGTTATTCATCTGATTGAAGAAGTCCTCGTTATTTTTGCTGTCCTTGAGCTTAGCAAGCAAGAATTCCATTGCATCGATTGTCCCCATTGGGGTCAAGATACGGCGCAGCACCCACATTTTGGATAGCGTGCCTGGATCTACCAGCAGCTCTTCCTTACGCGTACCAGACTTGAGAATATCAATAGCCGGGAACACGCGCTTGTCAGCAACCTTACGGTCGAGGATGATCTCACAGTTACCAGTACCTTTGAATTCCTCAAAGATCACTTCGTCCATGCGGCTGCCGGTCTCAATAAGGGCGGTTGCAATGATCGACAGCGAACCACCTTCCTCGATGTTACGAGCTGCACCAAAGAAGCGCTTGGGCCGCTGCAGGGCGTTAGCGTCCACACCGCCGGTCAGAACCTTACCAGACGACGGCACCACCGTGTTGTAGGCACGCGCCAGGCGGGTGATGCTATCGAGCAAAATCACCACATCTTTGCCGTGCTCAACAAGACGTTTGGCTTTTTCGATGACCATCTCTGAAACTTGTACGTGACGTGAAGCGGGTTCGTCAAAAGTACTGGAGACAACCTCGCCCTTCACGCTGCGCTGCATGTCGGTAACCTCTTCAGGTCGCTCGTCGATAAGCAGCACGATCACATAACATTCAGGATGATTAGCGGTGATACTTTTGGCAATATTTTGCAGCAGCACGGTTTTACCGGTGCGCGGCGGTGCCACGATCAGCGCCCGCTGGCCTTTACCAACCGGAGACACAAGATCAATCACCCGCGGTGATCTATCTTTAACCGTTGGATCATCCGGGTCCAGCTTAAGTTTTTCGTCCGGATACAGCGGTGTCAGGTTATCAAAGTGAATTTTGTGTTTCGTTTTTTCCGGTTCGTCAAAGTTGATCGATGATACCTTCAACAAAGCGAAATATCGCTCGCCGTCTTTGGGTGCCCGAATTTGACCTTCAACCGTATCACCGGTTCTAAGCGCAAACCGTCTGATCTGGCTGGGGCTGATATAAATATCATCTGGGCCCGGCAGATAGTTAGATTCCGGGCTACGCAGGAAGCCAAATCCATCGGACAGGATTTCAATAACCCCGGCGCCTGAAATTTCAATATCGTCCTCGGCTAATTGCTTGAGGATAGCGAACATCATGTCTTGTTTGCGCATGCTGCTCGCGTTTTCAACGCCAACCTCTTCCGCTAGGGATAGTAGGTCAGCTGGTGATTTTTCTTTGAGATCCTGTAAATGCATTGGATCGACCAAACTCTTTTCTTAATGTGATAATAGGATGTGAAGGATGGGTTTTTAAGTCCCGGTGGGTTTATCTGATGGGTTTGCCTGAAAATTTTGAAAATATGTCTGTTTGCAAACATGTCTGAAGGCAATTTTAAATGATAGCAGCTGTTTTTTGCGGTCGCATACTGCAACCAATGTCTGCCTTAACGAATTATTCCCATACATTTGACTTTAATTATTAGGATCAAAATAAGGGGAAGTTGTGACGGGTTGACGGAAATATCAACGCCGTTAAGGCTACCACCAATCGGCTAAGTGTCAAGCCAATTGACCTGTAACAAGGGTTTAGGCAGCCTTTGGCGATCATGTAGCGGGTCTAAAACGGTTTTACAACCACTAAAATAACCACTGCGATGATGACAACAGCGGGAATTTCATTAACTCTACGGTAAAAACTTTCGCCGCGTTTACGTTCGCCAGCGGCCATTTCTTTACGCCACCGCGACAAAAAGCCGTGAAATCCAGAAAAAAGTATCACTAATGCTAATTTAGCGTGAAGCCATCCTCCAGCACCAAATCCGATATTTACAACCAATGCTACGCCAAAAATCCACGTGATAATCATTGCCGGGTTTACAATAATTCGTATCAGTTTTTGCTCGCGCTCAATCCATTTTTTGTCTTCATCAGACCCCATTTCACATTGGCAATGATAGGCAAAATAACGCGGTAGCAAAAACATGCCAGCCATCCAGAATATGACAAAAATGATATGTAGCGCTTTAACCCAGAGATAGGCGCTGCCTAAATAGCCTTCCATATCGATCACTTTCTTTCAATATATTGAAAATATTATAGCTTATCTGCGATAATTTCTTATCGTATCCGACAATAACGCAACATTTTCCGGCGGCGTTTCCGGCACAAAACCATGACCTAGATTGAAAACATGGGGACCATTTTTCAATGCTTCCAAAATTCGTATTGCTTCATCAACCATAGGCTGGCCGCCACTGACCACCAAATGCGGATCAATATTGCCCTGAACGCAAACTTTATCTTGCAATGTGTTTGCCGCCCAGTCCAGTGGCACACCTGTATCAAGCGACACAGCATCAACCCCGGTTTCAGCGATGAAACGGGCATATTGCAATCCGGCCAACCGCGGAAAACCAATAATCGGCGTATCCGGGTGTTTTGCCCGAACTTTATCAACAATTGCTTTTGTTGGCCTTAATACCCAGTCATCAAAAACAGATTCTGGCAGCGCCGCGGCCCAACTATCAAATATCTGAACAGCATCAGCTCCAGCTTCAATTTGCTTGCACAGATACTGGGCCGTTGCTTCCACTAACAAATCCATAATACGCCCAAACAGATCTGGATCGCCGTAACCCATTTGCCGCGCCGCCGCATGGTCTTTACTGCCCGCGCCGTCAATCATGTAGGTGGCCACGGTCCAGGGCGCGCCCGCAAACCCCAATAAAGTAGTTTCAGGTGGCAGCATATTCTTGAGCTTCGCCACCGTCTGGTATACGGCGTCAACCTTATCGTGAAAGCCTGTCAGGGATAACTGGTCAACATCAGCTTTGGTTTTTACCGGCGTTAATTTAGGCCCAGATCCCACCTCAAACCAAACATTCTGGCCCAGACCGTCTGGCACCAATAATATATCTGCAAATAATATGGCGCCGTCCATCCCATACCGGCGAAGTGGCTGCAAAGTTACCTCAGCAGCTTTGTCTGGGCTGTAACAAAATTCCATAAAGGACTTTGTGGTTGCTCTAACTTCACGGTATTCGGGCAGGTACCGGCCAGCTTGACGCATAAACCAAAAAGGTACCCGTTCACCAGGGTTTCCTCTTAGTGTTTCCAACAGTATTTTACTCATTACGGATCCGCTTTTTTGCTGACATATTTGATATCAAATTAGGTGTTATTTCGCTAAACTCAGCGTCTATATGGCACCACTCTTCACTTAATTAAAAGATATAATAAAGGATGGTTGATATAGTAGAACCCTGTGAATTGTGGGGATAACTTTTTATCCACAAATTTATCATCAAATCAGCGCTTATCATCACCAGACACATTTATAGGGTTCGCATTGTGAACAAGAAAGATGGACCCATGCTATAGCTATAGACAACGCTACATTTTGAACTGACAGTTTTGTTATTTTGTTGTTGTGGATAACGAGGAAAAGATAGCGACATGCCATCAATTAATACATGTTGTCCCTGTTATGTTTTGATTGTGGAAAAGATTCACAACTACATAGAAACCACATTCCAATTTGGGCATAAAAATCATACCTTGTTTATGCATGCTGTTGTCAGGTGGGTTGTCCACATGGTTATCCCCTGAGGTGAAAACGACTCGCAGCAGCGATAGGCGGCCCAAAAATACGCTCGGCGTGAAAGCTTTAGATATATGAAATTTGACCCTAGCCATAACACCACAAACGGAGAGTATCATCTTCATTTGGTATCCGACTCCACCGGAGAAACCCTGGAAGCGATAGTGTCGGCCGCACTGGTTCAATTTGAGGGCGTCGAAGTTCACAAGCATTATTGGCCGTTGGTGCGAACTGCGACCCAAATGAGCCGTTTGATGGAGGACATCAAAGAGCACCCCGGGCTTATCATGTATACGTTGGTTAATCAGGAAATACGCGAAGTTCTGGACCGAGAATGCCGTAATGCCAACTTGCCAATACTGCCTATTCTGGACCCGGTTATTAATCTCTTGGGTTCTTACTTTGGGGTTCAAGCATCGCATAAGCCCGGCCGCCAGCATACTTTGGATGCTGATTATTTTGAGCGAATAGATGCGCTACAATTTTCCATGGCGCACGATGATGGCCAGCTGATTGAAGATTTGCCACAAGCAGACATTGTTCTCATCGGTGTGTCGCGTTCTTCAAAAACACCCACCAGCATTTATCTGGCCAATAAAGGCTATAAAACCATGAACGTGCCATTTGTGCCTCATGTGCCTATGCCGCCTTTACTTGATGTATTGCGCGACAAATTTGTCATTGGCTTGACCACCAGCCCTGAACGTTTATCGCAAATTCGTACCAACAGGCTGCGCTCCATTAATGAAGATGAAGACGGAAGCTATACCGATTTACAGCTTATTCAGGATGAGATTAAACAGTGTCGCCGATATTGTACTGACCGTGGTTGGCAAACCATCGATGTGACGCGTCGCTCCATCGAAGAAAGTGCTGCCGCTATTTTAAACCGTTACCATCAATGGTTAGACGCCCGCGGCATCAAAAAACCGCCGTTGACTGAGTAATGGCAAACGCTTCTTTAATGCCGTTAATCCTAGCGTCGGCAAGTACCACTCGCAAGCGTATGCTAACCAATGCAGGCGTTGCCGTTGCCGCCGTTGCCGCCACTGTGGACGAAGAGGCTATTAAAGAAAGCCTGCTAGCAGATGCTGTTCCGCCGCGGGATATCGCTGATTGTTTGGCAGAGGCCAAAGCGCGCAGTGTGTCTAGTGTGCATCCTGATCGCATGGTGCTTGGAGCGGATCAGGTTTTGGTTCAAGAGGGGCGCGTTTTTTCAAAGGCAAAAACAGTTGATCAAGCCCGGGAAACACTCAAAAGTTTATCAGGCAAGACCCACCAACTTATATCCGCGGCCGTTATTTATGATGGCGGACAGCCTGTATGGCGCGCAGTATCTTCTGCGAATTTGTCCGTGCGGCCTCTATCGGATGATTTTATTGATAATTATTTGGCGGCGTTGGGCGAAGACGCTTTCTGGAGCGTGGGCTGTTACCAGCTGGAAGGTTTGGGCGCACAGCTTTTCAACAAAATAGACGGTGATTATTTTACTATTCTAGGCCTGCCCTTGTTGTCGGTTCTTGATTTTCTGCGTGGGCGCGGCATGGTGGTGGCATGAAAAACCCACCCGGCCAGAAAAAACTGAAAGCAGCGGTGATTGGAATGCCGATAAAACAATCCCTGTCTCCGGTTATGCACGCGCACTGGTTTGAAATGGCAGGCTTGAGCGGCGACTATAGCGCTATAGAGGTTGCACCGAATGACCTTGAAACGCAGGTAAAAGCATTTCAGAAAAACGCTTTCTCCGGCTTCAATATAACGGTGCCGCACAAAACCGAAATTGTGCCATTTCTGGATAAGCTTGCGCCGTCAGCTCGGCAAATTGGTGCGGTCAATACTGTAAAAATAAGCGAAGAAGGCATACTCACCGGGTTTAATACCGATGGCATTGGCTTTTTAAAGAATCTAAACGAACAAGCCTCCGGGTGGCCCAATGATAAACCTGTGTTGGTGCTCGGTGCGGGCGGCGCCGCGCGGGCTATCGCGACAGCGCTGCTTAATACCGGCGTTCCGATGATTATGCTGTGTAACCGTACACGGGAAAAAACCCAAAGCTTAGCGGACGATATTGGCCGGGGCCGCATTACGGTGGTTGATTGGGACGAGCGAAATCATGCGG
Source organism: Alphaproteobacteria bacterium (assembly GCA_021774695.1). GTDB lineage: Bacteria > Pseudomonadota > Alphaproteobacteria > Sphingomonadales > Kordiimonadaceae > Kordiimonas. The sequence goes on from JAJFIU010000010.1 coordinate 16,342, forward strand.
TTGCTGGGGCTGGCCTTGTCGTCAACACAACCGTACTTGGCATGGTGGGGCAAAAAAAACTGTCGCTGGACCTGTCTGGTGCCACAGCTGATACGGTTATTTATGACATTGTTTATAAACCATTGAACACTGATCTACTTACGGCTGCGAGAAACCGAGGCCTCAAAACCGTGGACGGCCTCGGTATGCTGGTGCATCAGGGCGCGGCTGCGTTTAAAATCTGGTTTGATATTGATGCCAGGTACGACGATGCGCTTCGCAGCAAACTTCTAGCCGCGCTGGGTGAAAAGCCATCTGTATCAGGTGAGGTTGGTTTATGAAAGTTATCGGCCTTACAGGCTCCATTGGTATGGGAAAGTCAGAAACAGCAGGCATGTTCCGCGAACTCGGTGTTCCGGTTTTTGATGCTGACGCCGTGGTTCACAAGTTGCAGGCCCCCGGTGGCCTAGCGATCCCGGTGATTGAACTGGCTTTTCCCGGCGTTATTGAAGCGGGCGTGCTGGACCGTCAAAAACTTGGTGCCATTGTTTTTGCAGACACGGATGCAAAAAAGAGGCTTGAGGCCATCATGCATCCGATGGTGGCAAAGGAACGCACTTTGTTTTTTGCAAGCGCGGAAAAGGCTGGTGCCCCGTTTGTTGTGGTTGATGTGCCGCTATTGTTTGAGACCGGCGGCAATGCCGCGTGTGATAAGGTCATTGTTGTTTCAGCGCCCGCAGCTGTCCAGCGTTCGCGGGTTTTGGCGCGCTTGGGCATGACCACCGAAAAATTCGAACAAATTCTCTCAAAGCAAACACCAGACGCAGACAAACGCGCTGGCGCGGACTATATTATAGAAACCGACAAAGGGTTTGAGCACGCAAGGGCTCGTGTTCAGGAAATTATTGATGATTTAATGGGGCAATACGGGCGATGAGAGAGCTAATTTTCGATACCGAAACAACAGGGTTCGACCCGATGACCGGCGACAGGCTTATTGAAATTGGTCTGGTTGAAATGGTTGAAAAGTCGCTTACCGGCTCGACCTATCATATGTATGTTAACCCTGAGCGCGACGTGCCTGACAGCGCCTTTAAAGTGCACGGCCTATCGAGCGACTTTCTCAAAGACAAGCCAGTGTTCTCGGATATTATGGATGAATTTCTCGAGTATGTGAGCGATGACAGCGTGTTGGTGGCGCACAATGCGGATTTTGATATGCGGTTTATAAACTGGGAACTGGAAAATGCTGGCCGCCCTATCATTCATGCTAAACGATTTGTCGACACCCTGGCGATTGCGCGAACTAAATTCCCCGGTGCAGCTAATAGCCTGGATGCGCTTTGTAGGCGCTTCGGCGTCAACAACACCCATAGAACTCTACACGGCGCCCTGATGGATGCTGAAATTCTAGCTGATGTCTATATCGAACTGCTGGGTGGCAGGCAGGCAGGTCTTGATTTGGCGGTAGAGAAAGCGGCCTTTTCGGCAGGGCCGAAAAAACAGCGCGAGCCCCGCAGCTTTCCAGTAAGCGATGAAGAGCTGACCGCGCATCAGGAATTTGTCAAAACACTAAAAAACCCGGTTTGGATGAACTGATTTTAGGTGGTTTTTATCGGGAGACGTAACGGGCATGGACCAGATCAAAACAATTAAAGACCTAGAAAATCTGTACGAGCCAGCGGTTCCCAACGCGATAAAAAAGGAAAGCACATTCCTGACGCCAGAATATAAAAAATGGGTCAAGAAGGCGTCATTTTTTGCTATCGCGAGCATTGGCCCGGACGGTTTGGATTGCTCGCCGCGCGGCGACCCTGCGGGCGGACTGTTAACTGTATTAAATGATAAGAAATTGTTGATACCGGACCGGCGCGGCAATAATCGTCTTGATACTTTGAAAAACATTGTTTTCGATCCGCGCATATCTCTGTTGTTTTTGATCCCTGGAATCAACGAAACACTGCGTATCAAAGGCCGGGCAATAATATCGATTAACTCGGACCTGATTAACTTATTTGATAGAGAAGGCAAGACGCCGAAAAGTGTAATTAGCGTGGATATAGATTCTGTCTATTTTCAGTGCGCGCGGGCCTTGAAACGAGCCGGTCTTTGGGAGCTGGATAGTCATGTCCTAAAGCAAGATGTACCTACCGCTGGCCAGATGGCCCAGTCAGCAACCCCGGGGTTTGATGGTCAAACTTATGACGAAGAGTTGCAGGCAAGGCAAAAAAAAACGCTTTATTGACGCGAGTTCACCTCATTTACTCAACACTGTTAAAAAACCGGCCCAGCGGAACACCGGTAGGGCAGAAAATATCCTTGCCCTGATCACAATCATACAAGCTGAAGGTGGTGATATCTGCCCGACCGACAAAATAGGTTTCAGGCACATAGCCAAAACCGTTCAATGCTCGGCTGTCCAATGAATTATCTCTATTGTCACCCATCATAAAATAATGATTAGAAGGGACAATGAAAGGGCCAGCATTATCATAGCGGCTATTGTCACTTTGCTCAAAAATACGGTGAGTAACGCCGTTTGGCAGAGTTTCGTTATATTCAACCACTTGGGATTTCACTCCCTGATAACTGGTATAATTGACGTTACGTAAAAAAGACCGTTCGACGATTTTGTCGTTTATATAGAGCCGCCCTTTTTGAACTTGAATCCGGTCTCCCGGCAAACCAATTACCCGTTTTACAATGTTCTCATTGTCTCGCGCGGGTATGGTAAAAACAGCAACATCACCGCGGCTGAGCGGAGAGTTGAATATGCGAGTTTCACTGATAAATTTAGGGCTGAATGGAACGGAATAACGATTATATCCATAAGCAAACTTTGACACAGCGATGCGGTCACCCACCTCTAGCGTAGGCTCCATGCTGCTTGACGGTATATGGTAAAACGCCCAACCAGCAGAACTGAAAACCAGCCAAAAAGCAGCAAATATACTGAAGTCACGAATCCAGGAGGTGATTTCAACCAAGAGTTTCGTGTGATGTTTTTCACTGGTCATATTATGTACTATTCAATGCTGTTGAAAAACCGGCCTAGAGGGATGCCGATAGGGCAGAAAATATCCTTGCCCTGATCACAGTCATATAAGCTGAAGGTGGTGATATCGGCCTGACCAACAAAATAGGCCTCGGGCACATATCCCATATCGTTGAGGTTGCGGCTATCTGATGAACCGTCGCGGTTATCGCCCATCATGAAATAGTGACCCGGCGGCACGACAAACGGGCCAACATTATCATAAAGGCCGCTGTCCGTACTTTCGTAAATTCGGTGCACCACGCCGCCCGGCAGGGTTTCATCATACTCTTTTACCCGGCGCTGGTTGCCACGGTAGCTGGTATATTTTACCTCACGCACCAGCGACCGCTCCACAAGGCCTTCGTTGATATAAAGGCGCCCTGCACGCATCTGTATGCGGTCACCCGGCAAGCCAATCACCCGCTTGATAAAGTCTTCATAGCCCTTTTTTGGCAGGGTAAACACAGCGACTTGGCCGCGCTCAGGCGCGTCTGCGAACAAGCGGTCTTCCGGGATGAAAGATGGGTCGAAATATACGCTGAAGCGGTTATAACCGTATGATAGTTTCGAGACGAATATTCGGTCACCAACCTCTAACGTGGGCTCCATGCTACCGGACGGAATATGAAAGCTGGTCCAGCCGAAGGTACTGAAAATAATATAGAAAACGAAAATAACGGCGATATCTTTAACTAAGGCCAAAGCTTCGTTACCGGATTTTTGGGGCGCGCTAACCGAGCCGCCTGCCCCGCCGGGTTTTTTGTCTTTAGTGTTTTCTGCTGTCACAGGAAGGCCTTTGTTACCGCACCTTTTTTAAAGTGCACAGGTTATTTGTTTGAGCCTATTATAGCTGGCCGAGTTCGTTTTTATATTGGTGCTATGTTCGCGCAGATTTTACCGCCGCGTCAACCGATTGCAATCATTGATTCCTATTCTACACAGTGTCTAGCATTTCAGAACATTGGCGTTGTTACAGTAAAGAATGGGTAAAAGAACAGCGTTTGCCAAGGCCCTAGTATAAAAACCGGAAAAATATAATTACCTCAAACCCTTGCGAAGCGCTTGCGCGATCCTTATATAGGCGCTGAAACTGGTGGGCTTCGGGATGTGTTCGGGCCTGCCTTACAATTGTAAAATCAACACCCAAGAGGTTGCTTCCGGGTGCCAAAAGCGGGCCCAAGCAATCGGTTGTTAAAGGGATGAGGTAAAAAAATGGCTAAAGTAATTGGTATCGATCTGGGTACTACAAATTCCTGTGTATCCATCATGGACGGGTCAAAACCCAAAGTAATTGAAAACTCAGAAGGCGCACGCACCACACCGTCAGTTGTTGGTTTCACCGACGAGGGCGAACGGTTGGTTGGTATGGCGGCAAAACGCCAGGGCGTAACAAACCCCGGCGATACGTTGTTTGCAATCAAGCGCCTTATTGGTCGTACGTTTGACGACCCAACAACGCAAAAAGACATGAAAATGGTTCCCTACAACATCGTAAAAGCCGATGGCGGCGATGCGTGGGTTGAAGCCAAAGGTGAAAAATATTCACCAAGTCAGGTTTCAGCAATGATCCTGCAGAAAATGAAGGAAACTGCTGAAAGCTATCTGGGCGAAGATGTGGATCAGGCTGTGATTACTGTTCCTGCCTACTTTAATGATGCGCAGCGCCAAGCAACAAAAGATGCTGGCAAGATTGCAGGCCTTGAGGTTCTTCGGATCATCAACGAGCCAACAGCAGCAGCCCTTGCGTATGGTCTTGAGAAAGAAGAAGGCCACACAATCGCAGTGTTTGACCTTGGCGGCGGCACATTTGATGTTTCCGTTCTTGAAATAGGTGACGGCGTATTTGAGGTGAAATCCACAAACGGGGACACTTTCCTTGGCGGTGAAGACTTTGACATGCGTCTGGTTGATTATCTTGCTGACGAGTTCAAAAAAGAAAACACCGTTGATTTGCGCGAAGATAAAATGGCGCTGCAGCGTTTGAAAGAAGCTGCCGAGAAAGCGAAAATCGAACTTTCGACTGCCCAGCAAACTGAAGTGAACTTACCGTTTATCACCGCAGATGCTTCTGGTCCCAAGCACCTTCAAATCAAGCTAAGCCGCTCTAAACTGGAAAGTCTGGTTGAAGATCTGGTCAAGCGTACCCTTGAGCCTTGTAAAAAAGCACTTAAAGACGCAGGCCTTACAGCCGGCGAGATCGACGACGTTGTTTTGGTTGGCGGTCAAACCCGCATGCCGAAAATTCAGGAAATTGTTAAAGAGTTCTTCGGCCGCGACCCTCATAAGGGTGTGAACCCTGACGAAGTTGTTGCTATGGGCGCCGCTATTCAGGCAGGTGTTCTGCAGGGCGATGTTAAAGACGTTCTTCTGCTTGATGTAACGCCTTTGTCTCTTGGTATCGAAACGCTGGGCGGCGTGTTCACTCGTCTTATCGAGCGTAATACTACGATCCCAACCAAGAAGTCGCAGGTTTTCTCTACCGCTGAAGATAATCAGGGCGCAGTGACAATCCGGGTTTTCCAGGGCGAGCGTGAAATGGCAGCAGATAATAAACTGCTGGGTCAATTTGACTTGGTTGGTATTCCTTCTGCACCGCGCGGCATACCGCAAATTGAAGTGACCTTCGATATTGACGCTAACGGTATCGTTAATGTGTCTGCCAAAGACAAAGGCACAGGAAAAGAGCAACAGATCCGCATTCAGGCTTCTGGAGGATTGTCGGACGACGACATCGATCAGATGGTTAAGGACGCAGAAGCAAACGCCGACGCCGACAAAGCCCGTAAGGAATTGGTTGAAGCCAAGAACCAGGCAGAAGCACTGATCCATTCGTCAGAGAAAAACCTCGAAGAGCATAAGGATAAAGTGAGCGACGAGGACAAAACGGCCATCGAAGCTGCTGTTACTGAGTTGAGGTCTGCACTTGAGGGCGAAGATGCTGATACGATCAAACAAAAAACCGAAGCGCTGGCTCAGGCGTCTATGAAGCTGGGCGAGCAGATCTACAAAGATAGTCAGGAAGCCCCAAGCGGGGACCCTGAGACTGCTGCGGCAGACGCTGCAGCAAAAGCAGCCGAAGCTGGCGAAGAAGCTGATGATGATGTTGTTGATGTTGACTTTGAAGAAGTTGACGAAGATGACAAAAAATAATCAGGTGATTTGACTGACTTAAAAAATAATGCCGTCTCAACTTGTTGGGGCGGCATTTAAACAGAAAGTCAGTTATTATTGTAATTCTCATCGCTAAAGCTTCGGGAAAAAACCAATGTCAAAAAGAGACTATTATGAGCTTTTAGGTGTCGGAAAAGATACCGATGCCGGAACGCTTAAAAAAGCGTTTCGCAAAAAGGCGATGGAGTTTCACCCCGATAGAAACCCAGACAACCCGGAAGCCGAGAAGAAATTCAAGGAATTCGGTGAAGCCTATGATGTTCTGAAAAACCCGGAAAAACGAGCGGCATATGACCGTTACGGCCATGCAGCCTTTGAAGGTGGCTCGGGCGGCCCGGGCGGCGCTGGCGCAGGCGGTTTTGATTTTTCAGACGTTTTTGAGGAATTTTTCGGCGATTTCATGGGCGGCGGTGGCCGCCGTGGTGGCCGCAGAGGCGGTCCTGCGCGTGGGTCTGACTTGCGCTTCAATATGGAAATTTCGCTTGAAGATGCTTTCAACGGTAAAACCGACCAAATAACTATTCCAACCGCGGTTTCTTGTGAACCTTGTAGTGGTTCTGGCGCTGAAGCTGGTTCCAGCCCCGAGGTTTGCGCCACATGCGGCGGCGCAGGTAAGGTTAGAGCTAGCCAAGGCTTTTTCATGGTCGAGCGCACATGCCCTAAATGCCAAGGCGCGGGCCAAACCATTTCAAGCCCCTGCAAAACCTGCCGAGGCGCCGGAAAGGTTCAAAAAGAAAAAACCCTACAGGTTAAAATCCCTAAAGGCGTTGAAGAGGGCACGCGTATCCGGTTGTCCGGTGAGGGCGAAGCGGGCGGGCGCGGTGCGCCGTCGGGTGATCTGTATATTTTTCTTTCCATCAAACCCCACGTTTTGTTCAAGCGCGATAGCGACATGCTGTTTTGCCGGGTACCAATCCCGATGACGACAGCAACATTGGGCGGCAACATTGAAGTGCCGACCATTGAAGGCAAACGTGCGCGGATTAAAATACCTGCGGGCACACAGAGCGGCCGTCAATTCCGCCTGAAGGGCAAGGGTATGCCTGAGCTTAATGGTGGTTTTGTTGGTGATATGATCATTGAAACTATGGTTGAAACGCCGGTTAACCTGACCAAGCGTCAGCGCGAACTAATGGGTGAATTTGCCTCTGAGGGCGAGGATAGCGTATCGCCGCAGTCCGACGGCTTTTTCACCAAGGTTAAAGAGTTGTGGGAAGACCTGACCGATTAAAAGCTGACAGCGAATACTATGTTATGGGATGCAACGTCAAATTCGTTGTTGAACTTGCCGCCATCAAAATATCGATAAGACAATGAAGAGACAGTGTTTTTTGACAGGTTAATCCTCACGCCAGCACCAACCTGCCAAGCAAAACCAGTGTTGCTGTTTGTGCCGAACCCGGTGATGTTATTGATATCAAAACCAAAAACTTGTCCTTCTGACGAAATGGAACCCCGCACTTTTTTCACCGCAACTCCAATACCGCCGCCAATGAAAGGCCGGATTCCTGTTGTTCCCCGATCAAAAATATCGAACCAACTGTTTGCCATGAAGGATACGGTGGAAATCGCTCCGCTTCCCCTTGCGGGCAATACTTCTGCTGTACCCGCAACATCAACGCTTAGCGTGCCTGAAGCATCAAAGTTTATCTTGCGGTACGCAATCTCACCTTCGAAAATAAATCCACGGTCATTTTCGACACCAGCTGTGACGCCGAGTAAATACCCTGTTTTTTTGTCTGCCAAATAAGCGTTTGTTATTGTGGCTGAAACACCGCCTAATGTAATTGGCGCGGTCTCAGAGATAGTTTCATTTTTCGCACTTGACCCCCCCGCAAATATACCAAATTTAAAATCACTTGCCACGGCAGTTTGCGCGCAAGTAACCATGCTCAGAGCAAAAACGAGCCTGCTCAGAGCAACGATTATTTTTCTATTTTGTAACATTTCCATTTTCCTGTCTGTACGGCAAAAAAGCCAAATTTAAAGTGGCTTTAGTTTTATTACTTCTAACTGGTGAAAACAGGGAATGCCGTGGAACGAACAGCTCATTTGCATATCCGAACAGCTCAAATCGCAATATGGTGCTTTGATTATCCCATGCTACAACAAGAAAATGGAACGCACGTCAATTATCGAATTTCTAGCAGGAAGCCTATTGCTTTTTAGCTGTCTCTTGCCGCTATCCGCAGGGGCACAACAAGAAAACGTGCCACTAACCGCCGAACAAAACAACGCCGTGCTCAGCGAGCCTAGAGCTATACGCTGGGTTAAAGTTACCCAGATGTATGTAAGACAAGGCGATGATATACGCTGGGTCAGCACGCCCGTTGATAAAGGTCTTTGGCAGTTGGTAAATGCCAGCGAAATTACACGTACACCGGGCATCAGCTGGGTGAAACAGACTTTCAATCTATTGCCAGAGAATCTGGAAATTCAGGCACCCATGGCGGTCTATTTATACGGAGAAGCATCGGCCGAAGTATATTTGAACGGTGTTTTTGTCGGCCGCAAAGGTGTGCCGGGTGTGAACGCTGTAGCTGAGCAGGCTGGCAACATAGAGGCAAATTTCTATGTGCCCCCCGGGCTCCTGAAGCCAGAGAATAATCTTTTGGCGATACGGTTTTCATCCCACATACCGGGGCTTAAAAACTACAGGTTGGCACTGGAACCGCGGATTGGTCCCTATCTTGACCCTCAGCGGCTTCGCATGAACACTTATTTACCAAGCATATTTTTGGTCAGCGCCATTGGTATCGCCGCGATTTTTTTTGGCGCGCGTTACGCACTGCGCCAAAATGAAAAAGCAGGCCTTTGGCTGGCCTTGATGTTTCTATTTTCGGTGTTGCAGCTCTCTGCGGAATTATATCATGTGTTCTTTAATTTTGCCTACAAATGGCAACTGACACGTTTGGCGCTTGTGTTTGTCTTTGCTATCGGTTCGGGAGTATTTCTGAATTTGGCGATAATGGCGCACTTTGGCATTCGCGCGACCCTCCGCTGGGTGCCTGTAGCTTTGGCGCTCATTCTCTCTTTGCCGCTATTACAGGGTGCCAGCTTTAATCAGGCTACTTTTTTCGTATCCGTTACCTATGTTTTGCTGGCTATATCGCTGGCAGGGTATCTGGTTTACCAGCGGCAAAAAAATGCACGTTGGTTGTTGGGTGGGCTTATAGTTTTAAGCACTGCTTTTGCGGCCCCGGTAGGGCGGTTTCTTGATGGAACTTATTATTATGCGATGTCTTTGGGTGCGCTGGCCCTGTTCATTCTCAGCGCCACAAAACTGGAGACAACCCGCAAGCGGGCCGCCCAAGTGGAGGCACTGTCGAACCGTCTGGAACTGGAGCTTCTTAAAAAGCATCTACAGCCCCATTTTATTATGAACACATTGATGGCATTGTCGGAATGGATTGTTGAAAGCCCGGCAACTGGCGTGAAGATGATACAGTCGCTCGCTGTCGAATTTCGCATACTTTACGAAGTATCGGGCAAGTCACTGATCCCGCTCGCGCGCGAAATTAAGCTATGTCACACCCATTTGGACCTGATGAGCTATAGAAAAAAACAGCGCTTCCGGCTTGATGTCTCGATTGCGAACGAAGACGTTCAAATCCCGCCGGCACTGTTTCATACGCTCATTGAAAATGCTCTCTCGCATAATCGGTATCAGGCAGCAGAAATAGTTTTCACTTTGTCGCAGACCGAAGATAGCGCTCTGACCACTTATATTTTCAGTGCGCCTGTAGGCAAGTTAGTTCGCGGCAGCAAAGAAGCCAACTCGTCGGGCGGCGTCGGGCTGTCATATATTAAGGCGCGCCTTGAGGAGAGCTGGGGAGACCGCGCCACTTTTACGGATCGTCTGGCTTCGGGCCCAACACCGGCTGAGAATGTTTGGCGCAGCGTGATTGAAATTTCCAAGGGAAAATCCTGATATGCGGGCTTTGATTATTGAAGACGAGATAATGGTAGCGCAGGCGCTCAAGCGCATGATCGCTAATATTGTGGGTGTGAAATTGACCAGCCTTGACCATGTGGAGTGCGTTGCTGACGGCGAGCTATTCTTGCAAGGAAACGAAATTGATGTTGTTTTCCTTGATCTCAACCTCGGTGGTGAAAACGGATTTGATTTGTTAACAGAAATGGTAGCACAACCATTTCAAACCATCGTGGTTTCTGCCAATACAGATCAGGCTTTGCAGGCGTATGAACTGGGTGTTGTTGATTTCGTGCCTAAGCCGTTCCTTGAAGACCGGTTATCCGATGCTATCGCGCGGCTCGATACACACCACGCGCTTGCGCATGCGGGCTGTGGCAATGCCAAGTTTCTCGGCATCCGCCATAGGGGAAATACGCGTATCGTGGCGATTGATGATGTGGTTCGCATTCAGGCTGCCGCCAAATACAGCGAGCTTTACCTTGCCTCCGGTTCGGTTTTCATGCACGAAAAAAACCTTGGTCAGCTGATGATGCTATTACCCGAAAATTTTCAGCGCGTACACAAATCGCACGCCGTTGATTTGTTGCAAATACAGGATCTCGTTTGCCAGCCCGGCAGCAAATACGAGCTGGTTTTAATCTCGGCAGAAACTGTGCCAGTGGGTCGCAGTTTTGTTTCAGCCCTTCGTGCACGACTGGCGTAAAATGTCGCCAACCTACCCGCTTTATGTGATCCAGTGCGGCGGTCGCGCGCGGATTAAAATACAAGCAGGTACCCAGTCTGGCAGGCAACTTCTCCTGCGCGGGAAAGATATGCCAGAGCGGAACGGCGGCTTTTTAGTTGGTCGAGATTTTACCGAGCTTGACAAAAGTAATTGTGAAACAAATGCTGTTGGTCACAATAATAGGGGCAATGGGCGTGAAAAAAATTCTAATCACCGCGTTATTAATTACTGCCGGTAGTGCAGCAGCGCAAGATAACCGGCCCGACGGCGTCACGGGGGCCACGTGGCAATTTGGTCCGCTCAATCGTTGGGCATACACTCATATTCGCGAGGTTTTGCCGACAAAAGACATTCCCAATGACTACCAAACCGTACGACCGCTTACCGGTTTGAATAGTGCCGCCAGCGAGATGGAGATTTCCCTAAACGGTAAAACTGAAAAGTTATCCGTGGCGATGGATCGAAATTTCATCGACGGTATTCTGGTTTTGAAAAACGGCCAAGCGGTGGTTGAGCGCTATGCGGGCACACTCACGCCTGAGCGCACCCATCTTTTGTGGTCGGTTAGCAAAACCATAACCGGACTAACGGCTGCGAGCGTTGCGGCAGACGGTCTGATTGATCTCAATAAAACAGTCGGCGACTATGTGCCGGAACTTGCTGCTAGCGGCTGGGGCAAGGACACGCTGCGTGTTTTGCTGGATATGCGTGATACGTCCAACTGGAACGAGGATTATAGTGCGCCTGACAGCACGGTGCGGCGGCAGGACTGCGCGGATGGTTTGCTGACCGGCGAGATGTGTTTGGATACTAAGGTTATCGGCAACTACAAGTTTTTGCCTGCGGTCGGCCGCGATGAAAGCCGCTTCGACACGTTTATTTACAAATCCGGCACAACAGATGTGATTGCCTGGGTGCTTGAAGCGGCGACAGGTAAGCGCTTTGCAGATTTGGTGTCCGAGCGTATCTGGAAGCCCATGGGCGCCGAGCGCAGCGCCGCCATTACCGTTGATGTGTCAGGTTTTACGCTCGCCAGCGGCGGCATGGTTGCCACCCTCAGAGACTTGGGCCGGGTTGGCCAGCTAATGCTTGATCGCGGTAAGGTGGATGACAGGCAAGTTGTGCCAGCCAATTGGCTCAATGATATTTTTAGTCAGTCCGGCGACGCCAGTTGGTCTTTGCCCAAGGCGGCAGGCACGGCACCTTATTACCGGTCATTTGTTTGGGGCGTCGGTGACGGCAAAGGCACGGTTCAGGCCCGCGGTGTTCATGGTCAGGTGATCGATGTGTCGCCGTCAACAGGAACAGTGATCGCGGTGTTTTCGTCATGGCCGGATGCTTCTGGCGGCGCACCGGGTGTTGGCGGCGCTGAAACTGACGCTGTTATTCAAGCCGTGAAAGCCGCCATTAATTAGAAGTGTATAAGGTTTTGAAGCGAATATTTATTGCAAATACTGGTTAAGTAAATAACCCAGCTCGTCAATTAGAGCATTGGCTTTGCACTCGTCTTCTTCTTCCAGTGACTGGTCCACCAGAACCGACACAACAGTAACTATTGTTTTTGTCGCGGCCGCTCGTCTTTCGGGCGCAAACGTCACGCCTGCATCGGCGAGGGTTTTTTCTATGAATGCTGTTAAACTGCTGCCGGGGCCAGGCGTTACCTCCCACAGGGTGTAATGTTGATTTGCCCATTTTGTCAGGGCGCGAAAACTTGGATGTGACCGCGTGAGTTCAGTAAAAGTGTTCAGCAAATATCTAATGGCCTCAGGCACTGACATTTTTGTGGGCATGGAGCTCTGAACTTCCGCCATACCTGTTTCGATTTCGTCGTACGCTTCGCGGTAAAGTTGGTCGAGAATATCAACCCGGCTGTCAAAATACCGGTAGACGGACCCAACCGGAATACCTGCTCTCCGTGCTACGGTTGTTGTTGTTACCTTGTCGGTTTGGCCGTTTAGTACGAAACTGTTAGCAGCATCCAGTATAGCAAGCCTGCGCGCTCGGGCCCGCGCCTGCGTAGGTTCCGATTTTTCCTCTGGTCTTTTTATTGCTGTTATCATGTCATAACTTTATCAAGTTTTTCAAAAAGTGAAACAGTTTCATTTTTATTGACTCATCAAGCCTGCATACGGCACTGTCCACAATAATCTTTCGATTAAGTATTCATAAAAGGGGAAAATCATGCGTGTTTTCGGGAAAATGATCCTGTCGCTAATTGTCGCAAGCGGCCTGTCGCTGGCTGCATCTGCACAAACAGTTGTCGATGTTTCATCCGACGGTGATTTTCAGGAAAACCTTCAGGAAGCGCTAATCTTGGCAGAACCCGGCAGCATCATTCAGCTGCCCGAGGGCAAATTTAACCTGATGACAGCACTTTCACTTGATGTGGCGGACATCACCGTCAGGGGTGCAGGCATGAATTCAACCATCCTGTCCTTTGCTGGTCAGGTGGCTGGTTCTGAGGGGCTCTTGGTCACATCGGACGGTGTTTGGCTTGAGGGCTTTGCCGTTGAAGATACGCCCGGTGACGGCATTAAAGCCAAAGGCGTTGACCGCATCTCTTTTAAAGATATCCGCGTTGAATGGACAGGTGGCCCAAATGCAGAAAACGGTGCTTACGGCCTTTACCCGGTTGAAAGCACCAATGTGCTTATTGATGGCGCGGTGGTGAAAGGGGCTTCGGACGCTGGAATTTATGTGGGCCAGAGCCAGCATATTATCGTTCGCAACAGCGTTGCCGAATATTACGTGGCCGGCATTGTGGTTGAAAATAGTTACTTCGCTGACGTGTTTGATAACCTTGCCACGCATAATACTGGCGGTATCCTTGTTTTTGATCTGCCGAACCTGCCACAAATGGGTGGTCACAGCGTTCGGGTTTTTAATAATAAATCAATTAACAATGACACCGCTAATTTTGCGCCTGAAGGCAATATCGTTGCGACAGTGCCCAAGGGTACTGGGCTCCTGATTATGGCCAACAATAATGTCGAAGTGTTTGGTAACGAGTTTGCTGAAAATGCTTCGGCTAATGTGCTTTTGGCGGCCTATCCGCGTGAATATAATGACGATAGTTATAACCCACTGCCGCGCGGCATTTATGTCCACGGCAACACCTATGGTCGCGCTGGTTGGGATCCGGACAAAGACGTTAAAGCTTTGATCGCACCGTTAACCGGTCTTCCGGTTCCTGATATTGTCTGGGACGGCGCTGTTGATGGGTTTTGGTCGGCTTTCCTGGGTCCGGACGAGGAAGACCGCATTGTCATCAATGAGCCGGAAGGCACGACCTTTGCCAATCTGCAGTTTGTGAAAAATCTAATTTTACCGTGGGGCGTTGACCCTGCTCGAGACATCGAAGATCATGCCGGAGAGCGGTCGCCTTTGGCACCTGTCCTATTGGCTCAAGAGAGCGAGCAATAAATGCGCCTATGTGCTGTCTCCAGCGCTCGAGCGTTTGTTGCGGCGATTATTGTTATACTATGTTCGCCAACGGCGCTTGCAGGTGCGGTTAACGATGAAGCCTTGATGGCCCCGCGCCCCGCGCGGCTGCTGTCGAGTTACCGCCTATTTGCAGATGCTGGCAAGCAACAGCCCAGCGAAGCTGTTGTGCCCTACGACTTGCAAGTTCCTTTATTCACCGACTATGCCCAAAAATACCGGTTTGTTTATGTGCCTGCGGGCGCAGCGGCAACTTATGATGACACGGAAGCTTTTGATTTTCCTGTTGGGTCCGTTTTAGTGAAAACCTTTGCTTACCCAGCTGACCTTCGCGCCCCCAGTGAGGCCGTCAGGCTCATTGAGACACGGCTGTTAATACACACAGATAAAGGCTGGAACGCCTGGACATATATTTGGAACGAAGAACAAACAGACGCCGTTTTGAAAGTTGCTGGAAAAGTTGTGCCGGTAAATTTCACTGACAAAGCGGGCACGCTTCAGTCGATCAACTATATTGTGCCCAACAAAAATCAGTGCAAAGGCTGCCACAGCTTTAACCGGGTGGTCACTCCAATAGGCCCAAAGGCGCGAAACCTGAATAAAGACTTTGACTATGGTGCTGGCCCCCGCAATCAACTTGATAAATGGCACGACCTAGGACTGCTGTCGGGCTTACCGGCCAGCAGAGACTGGCCATCGGTGCCACATGTTGAGGACACAAGTGCATCGCTTGACAGGCGTGCCCGCGCTTATCTGGATGTCAACTGCGCCCATTGTCACCGGCTTGAAGGGCCGGGGTCCACGTCTGGCCTGTTTTTAACCTACAGCGAAAAAAACCCAACCGCGTGGGGGTATAAAAAACGTCCGGTCGCGGCCGGAAGAGGATCAGGTGGCCTGACGTATGACATTGAGCCCGGCGATGCTGATGCATCCATTCTTCATTACCGGATGGTCTCTACCGATCCCGGCGTGATGATGCCTGAGGTTGGGCGTACGCTGGTCGATGCTGAAGGGTTGGAGTTGATCCGCAACTGGGTCGAGCAAATGGAATAACACGGCTTTTCAACAGCGGCAAAGCCATGGTAGGGATCAGCGGCGCTATTTTACCAACAACAAGGCGGGATCGATGGTAAAAATTGGAATTCTCGGCTGTATGGGCCGCATGGGTCAGGCACTGACGGTGGCTATTTCAGAAGCATCCGGCTTGTCATTGGTGATTGGCTCCGAACGCGCAGGTCATGCTTTGATCGGCAAAACCTCTGTCAAATATGGAACGCCAATCACAGATAAGGTAGCGGTTGTGTTTGATGCTGCTGACCTAGTGATTGATTTTACACCGCCGGGCAATACGGCGGCTCACGCTAAAATGGCAGCGGACAAGAAAACTAACCTGTTGGTGGGCACCACTGGCCTGTCGTCTCATGACGATACAATGCTGACCAAGGCAGCAGAAAAAACAGCAATCATGCAGGATGGTAATTATTCATTGGGTGTCAATGTGTTGATGTCGCTGGTGCGTGAGGCGGCAGCAAGGCTGGGAACAGACTGGGATGCGGAAATTCTTGAGATGCATCACCGGCAAAAAATTGATGCCCCATCTGGTACGGCGCTAATGCTAGGCGAGGCTGTTGCTGATGGGCGCGGCAGTTCCTTGTCTGTGTTGCGCGCTCCTATGCGCGAAGGTGTTACCGGCGAACGCAAAATGGGCACGGTAGGGTTTGCGTCGCTGCGCGGCGGAAGTGTTGTCGGCGAACATTCGGTTATTCTTGCCAGCGGTAGTGAAACCATAACCCTGTCGCACCGCGCGGAAAACCGCGGCTTATTCGCGGACGGTGCTGTTCGAGCCGCGCAGTGGCTCGCTGAACAGCCCAGTGGTCGCTATTCCATGCAGGACGTTCTTGGCCTTTAGGCCGCGACACGCATTTTAGGAGAAATTAAGATGGACGAAGCCATCCTCACGCTTTGGGCAGGCTTGCCGGTTTTTTTGGTTCATTCTGCTATCAGCCTGACTATTCTTATAATCGGCGTAAGCATTTATATGTGGACCACCAAACATGACGAAGTGGCACTTATACGAGGCGGTAACACCGCAGCAGCACTGTCCCTTGGCGGCGCGATAGTTGGGCTGTCGCTACCGCTGGCATTTTCGCTCGCTGCATCCGTTTCTTTGTGGGATCTGGTTTTTTGGGGCTTTGTCGCGCTGCTATTGCAATTAGTTGCCTTTCGCATGGCGGATTTGTTTTTGAAGGATATGTCGGCGCGTATCGAGGCCGATGAAATCGGCGCAGCAACCGTTTTGGTCAGTATAAAGTTAGCGACAGCCTTCATTAATGCCGCAGCAATTTCAGGTTAGAGACCCAAGTAGATGCAAAGATAGATGCAAGGATTGACCTTATGAAGCGCCGCTTCGAATTTATCTTGTATGCAACAGTTATCATATTTTTTCTGGTTCGCTACACTAGTGTGGATCGCGATACCCCCCGTAGGCCCGCGCCCGACCGAACGCCCGCAAGTGCTGCAATTTTGCTGCCTGAAAATGCTCAGCTCCCCAGAGATATCAGCACAACCGTTATTGTAGATGTGGAGCGAACAGGCCAAAATAGTGTGGGAACAGCTTTCGTAGTGGACGGAAACGGCACTTATGTGAGCGCGCGGCACGTGGTTGAGGGTTGTTCTACTGTTTCGCTTATCAGGGCCGGGCGCCGGGTTGCCACTCTGTCGGTGGCGAAGGCAACCAATCGAGATTTTGCTATTTTGAAAGTTGATAGTTTGACATCAGAACCGTTCGTGCTGTCACTTGATGTACCGCGCCGTGGCGACGACGGCTTTATGATGGGTTACCCACAAGGTTCGGCGGCTGATGTTCGTGCAACCGTTATTGGTTCAACAATAATGCGGTCAAAAGGTCGCTATAACGCCAGGGAGCGAGTTGTTGCTTGGGTCGAACGCGAGCGCCGTCCGAAATTTGGTGGATCGCTGGGCGGCATTTCAGGTGGGCCGGTTCTCGATGGTCGAGGACGCATCGTTGGCACTGTGGTGGCCGGTGCCCCGCGCCGCGGTCGAGTATATACGACCAATCCAGCAGTCTTTTCAGAGGCGGGTTTGATTACCGCCGCGACACCGGCACCAACCGTCAGCGCGCAGCTGACCAACGAAAATTTTGACAAGGAAGCTACGGAGTTTCGACGCCAAATGCGCATCGCACAAGTTTACTGTGAAGTTGGCTAATTTAATCTAGTCGAGCTCTGGCTTGTCGGCGCGGATCAGTTTTGGTACCAGTGGGACTGAAAAAAGATAGGGGACTTGGGGTATGCGAAAAATTTTATTGAGTGGTTTGGCTATTGTGGCGGCTTCGATCAGTGCGCACGGGGCATCAACGCCGGAAGGCACAGTGGACGAACTGTTCGACGCCATGCGCGCTGGTAACGGCGACGTGCTCAGGGCGCTGGTGGTCGCAGATGCACGGTTGGACCGTCTTCAGCCGGACGGAAGCTTGCGCCAAGGCTCTTTTGAGCGATGGATCAGTTGGGTTGACGAGCAAAGTGACGGCGATGCAGATGAACAGATATTCGGCGTACAAACCCTGTCGAAATCAGCGGAATTGGCCACTGTTTGGGCTCCGTTCACTATTACCTACAAAGGCGAATTGGTAGGCTGCGGCGTGAACCAGTTTACGCTCGGCATGACCGCTGAAGGCTGGCGGGTTTTATACGGAATAGATATGCCGTCCGAACAAGACTGCACGACATATCCGGATCAATTTAAAGATGATTAGCGAAATGCAATAAGGCTAACTGGCTTGCCAGCTTAGGGAGCTTCGCCGCGCAACAATTTGGGCAGCTCGCCGACGGTGCCGCGTGCATGAGACATGAAAAAGTTTTTTAGCGGCGGTATTTCGTTCACGACGGCAAGGCCGATATCGCGTGCGGCGCGCACAGGCGCCACATCGTTTGAAAATAACCTGTTTAAAAGATCGGTAACACTGATAAGCGTGGCGTTGTCAGCGTGGCGCCAGCCGGCGTAGCCATTTAGAACCTGCTCAGACCCAATGTCCAGCCCGACGCTGGCGCTGTCTGTTATTACTTCAATCAACGCAGCAACATCGCGTAGCCCCAAGTTCAACCCTTGACCAGCGATGGGGTGGATACCGTGTGCAGCGTCGCCGAGGATAGCCATGCGCGTATCGGTATAAGCATCGGCATATTGTAGCGACAAAGGGTATGCCCAACGCCCGCCGGCGGGTTTGACCTTGCCCAGAAAATCGCCAGTTCGGCGCTGAATTTCCGCGGCGAATGAGCGCTCGGGCAGTGCCATGATGGTTTTGACCAGGTGGGATTTTTCCGTCCAGACTAGGGAAGACCGGTTACCAGTTAGGGGAAGAATTGCAAATGGGCCTGCCGGTAAAAACCGTTCGTGCGCTATGCCTTCGTGGCCGATCTCATGTTCGATCGAGCATACGATACCATGTTGTTTGTAATCAAAAACTGAGACCGGAATATTAGCACTGCGCCGCACCATGCTGTTGCGGCCATCCGTTCCGAGCATAAGTTTGGATGTTATTTGAGCGCCACCAGCGAGCGAAACAACGATCTTTTCGACGGTTCGTTCCATTGTTTCAACTTCTTTGCCTTGAAAAAGCCGAATATTTTCAAGTTCAGCCACACGGTCAAATAAGGCGATCCGGGTATGACGGTTTTCAACCATATTACCGAGCGGCCCTTCACCCAGTGCCTTATGATCGAAATGCAGATGCAACAGCGACGGTCCGTCTGATACACGGATTTCATTGATCGGCTGTGCAAACTTTTCCATGTGGCGCCATATACCCAAGGCTTCGAGCATACGGCACGTGGCAAAGGCAAGCGCACTGGCGCGCCCATCATATTCTGCGGCCGTTAGGTCGCCTTTGGGTGCGCGCTCAACTACAGCAACGCTGAACCCGCTTTGAGCCAGACCAATGGCGGCAGTAAGCCCCACCAAGCCACCACCGATAATGGTGATGTCAAAGTTCTGTTCAGTATTTTTTGCTGGCTTTTTGCTCATGGCATCCATCTCTATTGGTCGGCTGTGCTGCTGTCCAGTGGCATGCTGTCGCACGGCGGGCTGTTGATAAAAAACCGTGCCATATGATTGCCGCTCTTGTCCTGAACTATTAACAAGCATTAGAGTGGCTGTGAATATCAGGGAATTAAACGGTTCCAACTAATATGGAATCAAAGGGTAAACACTGTGGCAGTGGCAAAACAGAGAAAAAAATCAGTAAAAACCACGAAATCCAGCGCGAAAGCCACGCTTTTGCCACCTGCTTTTGTGGTTTTTCTCAAGAACAGTGGCTGGCGTTTGTTGGGGGCTGGCTTATTTGTCTTGGCTGCGGCGGTAATGATTGCGCTCTGGAGTTACAATCCAGCTGACCCGGCGCTAAACACCCAAACATATGCTGAAGTGACAAATTTTCTCGGCGAGTATGGTGCTATTGTTGCTGATGTGTTGATGCAAACATTGGCGCTGGCGTCTTATTTATTGATTATCCCGTTTTTATTGTGGGGATTGAAGGTTATTCGGCTCAAGTGGTTGCCGATGTTCTGGCTGAATTTGGCCGCGTTGCCGGTGGGTATAATTTTGCTTGCTGTTGCGCTTAGTGTTTCTGCGCCGGACCCTGATTTTTCAGTGCAAAGCGGTTACGGCGGTGTTCTCGGCCAGCGGCTCTATTCCATCGTTGTCGAGCTGATGGCCGGGCTGGTGGTACCGCAGTGGGTATACGGCGCGGTGTTTGTGGCGCTGGGCTTGCCGGTTTATGCCTTTTCCTTTGCCCTTAACAAAGACGAGTGGCGCTCTATCGGGGCGGCCGTTGTGCGAGCCGGCCTGTTCTTGTGGAATGGCTTGGTCAGTATTCTGGTTGGTGTATGGAACGGCATTATCATTGTGTTTTCTGCAATTTTTCGCCGCTCGGATCATTCAGAAAGCCTGGAAGACCGGATTGAACCAAGTTCTAAACCTCGTAAGACCAGAAAAGTGGCCGCACCAAAACCAATTAAACAGCCTGCAGTAAAGCGTGTTCTCACTCCGACAAAAACAAAACGCGGGCAACGAGAAGTTAAAGAAGCGCAAAAGTCGCTCGATTTGGGTGATGGTTCCAATTATCGCTTGCCGCCGCTTGATTTGCTGGCGCCGCCTCCACCGCCTGAAAAGCTTGGCCGCATTAGCGCCGAGGCGTTGGAGCAGAACGCCCGCATGCTGGAAGGAGTGCTGGACGACTTTGGTGTGCAGGGTGATGTAAACGATGTTCGCCCGGGTCCGGTGGTAACACTGTACGAACTGGAGCCAGCGCGCGGCGTTAAATCAGCACGAGTTATTGGCCTTGCGGACGATATTGCCCGCTCGATGAGTGCAATTTCAGCGCGGGTGGCTGTGGTGCCGGGCCGCAATGCCATTGGTATCGAGCTGCCTAATGTGGACCGCCAAACTGTATTCCTGCGCGAGCTGCTTGCTTCAAAAGATTTCGAGACAACCAAGGCACGCTTGCCGGTTATTCTCGGTAAAGACATAGGCGGCGAACCGGTGGTTGTTGATCTGGCCTCGATGCCGCACTTGTTGGTGGCAGGCACCACCGGCTCGGGTAAATCGGTGGGTGTAAACACCATGATCATGTCGCTGCTCTATAGGCACAGCCCGGAAACACTGCGCTTCATTATGGTGGACCCCAAAATGCTGGAATTGTCGGTGTACGATGACATTCCCCACCTGCTGACGCCTGTTGTAACCGAATCCAAAAAAGCGGTTGTAGCCCTCAAGTGGGCAGTGCGTGAAATGGAAGACCGTTATCGCAGCATGTCGAAGCTCGGTGTGCGCAACTTGGCGGCCTTCAATAAGCGGGTGGAAGAAGCAAACGCCAGCGGCGAGCGGTTGGTGCGTCAGGTTCAAACCGGCTTTGATAAGGAAACCGGTCAGCCTGTCATCGAAGAGCAGGAATTTGACTTCATGCCCCTGCCGTTCATTGTGATTGTCATCGATGAGATGGCCGATCTGATGCTGGTGGCAGGCAAAGATGTAGAGGCTACCGTGCAGCGGTTGGCGCAAATGGCACGAGCGGCAGGTATTCACCTGATTACGGCGACCCAGCGGCCTAGTGTTGACGTTATCACAGGCACTATTAAGGCCAACTTCCCCACTCGGATCAGCTTTCAGGTAACCAGTAAAATCGATAGCCGCACCATCCTCGGCGAACAGGGCGCAGAACAGCTTCTCGGCATGGGCGATATGCTGTTTATGGCCGGCGGTGGCCGCATTACCCGGGTACACGGGGCCTTTGTCGATGACGGTGAAGTGGAAGATGTGGTCACTCATCTTAAAAAGCAGGCAGCCCCTGCGTATCTCGCCAGTGTTACCGAGGAACCTGAAGAAGGTTTTGACAGTCCGTTCATCCCCGGTCCATCTGACGATGATAGAGAGAAAAGCCTGTATGACAAAGCGGTGGACATTGTGCTGCGTGACCGGCGGGCCTCAACAAGTTATATCCAGCGCCGCTTGAAGATCGGCTACAATAAAGCCGCGACCCTTATTGAAGATATGGAATCACAAGGCGTGATAAGTGGGCCCAACCACAAGGGTCAGCGAGAGGTTTTAGTGCCGGAGCGTGAAGAAGAGTTTTGACGACCGAGAAAACGGCAGGCTTGAAAAATAAGTGGTTGCCACAAAGTAGCCGTATAAAAAATCGATAACGACAGACATGAGAAAAACCCCGATGCGCTTAACCTTGAAGATATTGTTGGTTGCCGCCAGTTTGCTGGTGATCCCAAGCGCGTTCGCGCAGGAAAAATCCCTGCCTTTGCCACCGCTTGAAGAACAAAACATTTCCGAAGACACATCGCTCAAGGCGTTTGGTCAAATTCAGGCCTATTTTGATACCGTTAAAAGCCTAGAGGCCAAATTTTACCAGCGGGCGCCAGACGGCGCAGTAACTGGTGGTAAATTGTCTATGGCAAGGCCAGGTAAAATCAGATTTGACTATGAGGGCGAGGTGCCGTTTCTGGTGGTTGCAGACGGTAAAACGCTTAGCTTCATTGATTATGAAATTGGGCAGGTAACCCGGTGGCCAGTGGCAGATACCCCGCTGCGTGCATTGCTTGGTAGCTCTACGGATTTGGCCAGCATCGGAGCAAACATTGAATTAGCCCCGGGCGGCCTCAAAGGCCTTATGGCGTTGCATGCCACCGATGTTGACAAGCCTGAACTTGGTAGTATCACGGTTTACTTTGAAGAAACGCCAAACGCCGAAGAAAAACTGCGACTGCTAAGTTGGGCGGTAATAGATGCACAAGGCCAGCTTACAACCGTAGAACTGACAGACGAAGAAGTGAATGTGGAATTTGCCGCAAAGCTCTGGGAGTTTGATGATCCACGCGGGTTGGCAAAACGCCGCCGTCCACGATAAAGCCCCAGTTAGATTATGATAACGGCCTTCCATTAGCCCCTCTTATTTTTTCTCCGCATATTTCAAGTTTGTACACAGCCGAAAGCGGCGATATGCGGACTGGCATTCTTTTGCTATCTGAACTAAATATCACGATACCTCTTATAATCTCTATGGATGCGTGACCGGATGGACTTAGATTCTGATATCGACGATTTGATGGAAGACTTCCCCAGTCTGAAAAGCGTTGCACCATTTTTGGCGCTTGCAAGCGAAGTGCGTTGGTTTCGGGCACTGGGAGAGGCACCGGATGTTCATAGTTTAAGGCTGGCGCGCGAATATGCTGCTACGCTGGGTTTTCCAGACGCTGAACCTGCCTTTTTGCCTGACTGGGAAGATGCAGCTGCCGCGGCAGAAAACACAGATTTCAACAGTCCGGCTTGGGAAGCGGAAGAGCAATTGCGCGCCGTCCTCACCGACGAAGTATTGTTGGCGCTTGACCCTGATACCCTGGACATGGTGATGACCCATACGGCGCAGGCAATTACCGAAACTATTGAGGATGCAGCCAAAGAAGCTGCTGAGTTTCTGCGTATCGACGATGAAATGTTTGTGCGCGCCATTTCGGGTGCAGCAGCGCAGGCCTGTTACCAGGCGGCGCTGGTTGGCATGGCCGGCGGGGAAGAAGATCACCCGCTTGTTTACCGTTTCCAGCTCTTTGAAAAAGGCCACTGGCCAATCGGCATCATCGGCAATAGCTTTTTAATTTTTTAACCAATATAGCGTGCCGGTTAGACTGGTGCGTTTAGGGGGATTTATGCGCATCATTACCTGGAACATCAATTCTGTGCGCGCACGCGTGGATATCGTCAAACAGTTGGTCGAAACCTACGATCCGGATGTTTTGTGCCTGCAGGAAACCAAGGTCCAGGACCATATGTTTCCGACCGGGTTTTTTGAAGAAATTGGTATGCCTCATCTAGCTATCCACGGTCAAAAAAGCTACCACGGCGTTGCCACGGCTGCAAAAGCCCCTTTTGCCGACAGCTTTAAAATTGACTGGTGCCAAAAGGGTGACGCCCGCCATATTGCGATCAAGCTGGAAAACGGCGTAACCGTCCATAATTTTTATGTGCCCGCTGGCGGAGACGAGGCCAACCCAGAGGTCAACGATAAATTTGCCCACAAATTACAGTTTATTGACGAGATGACAAAATGGTCTGCTGACCTTAGTGACCCCTGCGTGCTTGTAGGCGACCTGAACATTGCGCCGCACCCGGACGATGTATGGGACCATAAAAAATTATTGAAGGTGGTTTCTCACACGCCGATTGAAACCGACGGCATGATGAACATAATCGATGCGCACGGCTGGGTAGATGTGATGCGTGAAATTACGCCTCTACCGGAAAAACTGTTTAGCTGGTGGTCTTACCGGGCGAAAGACTGGTCTGTGGCAAACAAGGGCCGCAGGCTTGATCATGTGTGGGTCAGCCCCACCTTACGGGCTGCGCCGACCCATATGGAAGTGGCGCGCGAGGCGCGTGGCTGGGTAAAACCTTCAGACCACGCGCCGGTTATTGTTGATTTCGACTTTTAGAACCTGCGTAGACTACCCATTCAGCCCCTGCAGGCTGTAACCGCCGGGTTCGGTCACCAATATACGAGACGCGCCGGTTTCCACTTCTATTTTCTGGCGCAGCCGGTAAACGTGAGTTTCCAGCGTGTGGGTAGTGACGCCCGAATTATAGCCCCAAACTTCTGTCAGCAGTTCTTCACGGCCCACGGCTTTACCGCCTGCGCGGTAGAGATATTTCAGAATGTTAGTTTCTTTTTCGGTCAGGCGTACTTTTTGGCCCGTTGTGCGGTCTTCCAGAATTTTTGCCGAAGGTTGAAACAAGTATGGCCCCACATCAAAGGTGGCGTCTTCGCTTTGCTCATACTGGCGAAAATGAGCGCGGATGCGCGCCAAAAGCACAGTGAAGCTGAAAGGCTTGGTTACATAATCATTGGCGCCAGCATCTAGCCCCAGCACAGTATCTGCTTCAGTGACGTTGCCGGTGAGCATAATAATCGGCACTGTAATGCCATTTTTGCGAATGCGTTTGCACAGCTCGCGCCCGTCCATGTCCGGTAGGCCAACATCAAGGATGATCATATCAACTTGATTGTCGGCGAGAAATGCCAGTGCGTCCCCAGCGGTGCCGCGTTCCTCTGTGGAAAATTCTTCGTAAAGCGCCAATTGGTCGGCAAGGCCCTCGCGCAAATCTACATCATCGTCAACCAGCAGTAATTTTCTTCCAGACATTTAAAAACCCCATATGCAATAAATTAAATAAACAGCGCTCTATCACTCAAAAAAAATTGCCGCCTGTTTTGGTTTGCGGCACTGCGGCCTATATAATGATCATTGACAGTATATCTTATCACGGTCTGTCACAATTGTTTGATTGAAACGAGAGGCTGTGACAGAACAACCAAGATAGTTTACGACCCCGAGTGTTTGATAGATCGGCCAGAATGGAAAACAACACCAACCTTCTCGCGCTTGAGCGTGCTGCATCTGACCTTCGTCGGGGTCAGCCGGTTGTTGTTGAGCACGAAGGAGCAGCGCTGTTGGTTATGGCGCTGGAACAGGCCAACCTTGCCACTGTGGCCGCCTTTGATGCTATTGCTGGCGATAGCTTTCTGATCTTGACCAATAACAGGGCAACTGCGCTCAAAGTTGCGGGCAAGGGTTGGTCAGTGGTGCGACTTGCGCGCCCAGCTTGGTTTGAGCCCGCGGACATGGTTGCGGTTGCAGACCCCACTCTTGATTTGGCAACGCCGCTTAAGGGGCCATTCGCGCGGATTGACCACGCTGAAACACCGCTGGATAAGGCGGCAGTTAAGCTGGCTAAATGGTCGCATATGCTGCCGGCGGTGTTGGTAGCTTCCGTTGAAACCAATGCAACAGCATTGGCACAGGCGGATTTGCTGACAGTGTCTGCGGCTATGGTTAACGATGCCGATATTCAACAAGCCGCCGCACTTGAGAAAGTGGCATCTGCACGGGTGCCTCTAGCTGGTGCTGAAAACACACGGCTGATTGCTTTCAGGCCGTCAGTTGGCGGCGTTGAGCATATTGCGATACAAATCGGAGACCCGCCTAGGGGAAAACCGGTTCTGGTTCGGGTCCACAGCGAATGTTTCACAGGTGATCTTTTGGGGTCTTTGAAATGTGACTGCGGCGAACAGCTGAAAGGGTCCGTTAAAGCCATCAGTGAGGCTGGGGGCGGGCTGGTTCTGTATATGGCGCAGGAAGGTCGTGGTATCGGCTTGGTGTCAAAGCTCAAGGCGTATGCGCTGCAGGATCAGGGTTATGATACCGTTGACGCGAATACGCGGCTTGGCTTTGATGTTGATGAGCGCGTTTTCGCACCAGCCGCTGAAATGCTCAGGAAGCTTGGTTTCCAGAAAGTACGGTTGATGACCAACAACCCGCTGAAGGTTGAAGGGCTACAATCGTTTGGCGTCGACGTTGTTGAACGAGTTAGCCATGCTTTCCCTTCTAACCCTCACAACGAACACTATCTGGCGACCAAAAAAACCCGCACCGGCCATATTCTTTAGCGATGCAAACGTGGCAAGTATCACAGGATAATGCTGACGGGCGGCGTGGTCGCATTGTTGGGCCACTTCTCGATGCCCCTTGTGCGCTCGGGCTTGCGGGTGTAGTGGGCGCTGCACAAAAAAAAGAAGGCGACGGAAAAACCCCTACGGGCACCTATCCGCTCCGGCGTGTTTTTTATCGGCCCGACAAAATGGCTGCGCCGGTTTGCGCGTTGGATGTTATATCTATTTCTCCGGAATTTGGCTGGTGCGATGACCCGTCTAGCCCAGATTATAATAAATTGGTTCGACTGCCATTTGGCGCCTCACACGAAAAAATGTGGCGCGACGATACACTTTACGACCTTGTTTTGGTGATTGGGCACAATGATGATCCGCCCATGTCAGGCTTGGGCAGTGCGATATTTGTCCATATAGCCAAAGATGGTTTTGAGCCAACTGAAGGCTGCATCGCACTCACCGAACCAGTGCTTTTAACTCTTTTAAGGGCAGTGAGGCCCGGCGACCAGCTGAAAATTGGCTAACTATATTTTCTATCGCCGAAAATAGCGGTGCCGACGCGAATGTCCGTGGCCCCCATGGCTGCGGCAAGGGCGTAATCGTTGCTCATGCCCATTGATAAATGCTTCAGGTTCAATTGTTTTGCCAGTTTTTTTAGGAGCGCGAAATGCAGCGAGGGGTCGTCGTCAGACGGCGGAATGCACATCAATCCGTGCACATTTAGGCCCAGCTTTTGACAGGCCTCTAGCAGCTCTGGCAGGGCGCTTGCCATGACACCGCCTTTTTGTTCCTCAGCGCCTGTGTTGACTTGAAGATAAACGGGCAATTGCCGGTTCTGGGCGGTCATTTCTTTTGCCAATGCTTTGGCGAGTTTAACCCGGTCCACTGACTGGATTTCGTCAAATAACTCAACTGCTTTGGCGGCCTTGTTGGTTTGTAAGCTGCCGATTAGATGCAGTTTGATATCTAGATATTGAGCTTTTAACTCAATCCACCGCTCTTCAGCCTCCTGCACCCGGTTTTCACCGAAGTTTCGTTGTCCGGCTTCAAGCGCGGCGATCACACGTTCCTTAGGTTGTACCTTGGATACCGCCAGCAGGCGCGGGGTCGCCGTTGCTACGCCGGCATGGTCGCACATTCGCGCAATCTCGGTGTGTACGGTATTGATATTATCAGCGATCGAATGGGTCATGGTTGCGTCTCTGGTGTTTCTCTGGTGTTTCTCAGGTTTTCTCTGGTGTTTCTCATCTAGCAGTGAACCGCTTTGGCTATCTACCTGCTATGTGATAGGAAACGCAGATGGTCAAGCAGCATAAAAAAATTAGCTCGTTGGCATCCGCCTTGAGGCTGCAAGCAGCTGCTGGAGTTGACCGGCTTATCCTGGTGACAGATTCTGAGCGGCAACTAGACCCGGAACGCGTGGTAAAAAGGTTACCGGCGGGCTCCATAGTTATTTTGCGCGACTATGATCATGCTGACCGCCTCGCGCTTGCAAAAAAAATTCGCAGCGCTTGCCGCAAGGCAGGCTGTTGGTTTCTGGTGGCGGGAGACGCGAGTATGGCGCGGCATGTCGGTGCAGATGGTTTGCACTTGCCGGAATATATGTTGAACGCTGGGCGGGTCAACAGGGCCGGCTTTCATATTATTACGGCAGCGTGTCACTCCCGACGGGCGCTACGGCGCGCCCACACTTTGGGTGTTGATCTGGCGCTGGTGTCGCCGGTTTTCGCTACTGCCAGCGATGCGGAAAAGACACCTCTGGGGGTGCACGGGTTTTCTCGGCTGATCGCGTGCGCGCAAATTCCCGTGGCAGCATTGGGGGGCGTCAACCAGCGAACAGCAAAACATTTGTACGGGCTGAAAATAGCGGCCATTGCAGCAGTTTCAGCGCTTTAAAATAAAATTTTGGAAGTATCGTTAGAAACGCAGACGTCCGCCAAGGAAGATCATCTGCGACTTGTCGCCATTTTCTGAGGCAGAAATATAATTGCTGCCGTAATCATAATAACGAACCCCACCGGTCAAACCAACCTTGTCAGAAAGGCGGTAATTGGCGCCGAGTTCGTATGAAATGATATTTCGCGCTTCGTTTTCAATGCCGTAAAGATCGGTGCCTTCGGTATATTCGCTCATGGCGATTCGCGCAGACCAGGTTGTGGCCTGATAGGAGAAGCCAGCCTCATAACCTTCCAGATTTTTAGCAAAAAGCCCGCTTTGCCTCATCAAAGATGCATCGATCCCAAAGCCGGAATAGCCAAGTGATACACCTGCGCGGTAATGGGTTTCGGCTTGGCCAGCGTCAGCAAAACCAGAGGTTGTCGATAAACCCTGCAATGACAGGCGGTATTGACTTTCAAGAGCAATTTCAAATCCGCCGCTTGTTTTGTCGCCAGATTTTTTACCACCAAAACTAAGCCCAACTCTGGACGAAGCACCAAACAGGTCTTGTGTATAGGAACCGCGAACCCCGCCGTTCGGCGCAAGAAGCGAAGAAAAATCCGGGCGTTTGGTTAGGTCAGATGTGGAATTTTGGACCACTGGCCGCGAATCACTTAAGGCAAGAAACCCAGTTTCTTTCTTAAGGTTCTTTTCGCCGAGACTAAGATCCAGACCTTTCAGCTTGTCTGCTTTGCTGGTTTTGGCGCTTTCACTCTGCTTGGAAATTTGCTGGGCAATGAAGGCGTCAAGGCTTTGCAGGAACCCACTTGATTCAAAACGCGGCTTATCGTCAGCGGCAGACGCCACTGATACACTTGCGATGGCAAGCGCGGATAATCCGTATTTAACAAGCGAGTTCATCGTATGATGTTGCCTCAGTTCGTGATTCAGGTCGAATTTACCCTACCCATAAGGTATGGATAATTTATTAAAGATCGCAAGCCCTTCTGGCAATTTTGCGACCAGATGTGTCTCTACCGCCACTATTTGACCTTTTTTCGGGCTGGTCAGCGCCTTCATGGGTCGCTATAAGGCGCAATTGAATAAAAGCTGATGGTTATTTGTTAGCTAAGCAAAAACAAATTTTAAAAGAGAGCGGGACTATCCATGATTCGATTTGCGCGCATAGCGATGACCATGACCCTCGGATTAATGTTAACGGCGTGCGGTTTTTTTGGTAGCGACGAAGACCCGGAATTGGGCCCTATTACAACGGCAATTGGTGTTAACGGCTATTTATGGTCTGCGACGCTTGATACGCTGGCCTTTATGCCGATTGACAATGCCTATCCCAGTTCTGCTGCCATCATCACTGATTGGTATTCAACCGCCGATGCCCCTGAAGAGCGGGTAAAGGTTGCGGTTTATTTCCGGTCCGAGCAGCTTCGTTCAGACGGTGTTAAAGTGAATGTCGTGCGCCAGGAGCGTAAAGATGGAACGTGGCTGGTGGTACCGGTTCAGGCTGC
Organism: Alphaproteobacteria bacterium; assembly: GCA_021774695.1. Taxonomy (GTDB): domain Bacteria; phylum Pseudomonadota; class Alphaproteobacteria; order Sphingomonadales; family Kordiimonadaceae; genus Kordiimonas. The sequence goes on from JAJFIU010000010.1 coordinate 46,057, forward strand.
AACGGCCCTTCAGATAGAAGAGGCGATACTGTCGCGGGCGCGCGTATTGAAAATTGCCGCAGATGGCTAATTGCCGGCTAATAGCGGTTTAAGAATAGTGCCCATCACGCTTTCGGAATTCTGCCGCAGGCCGTTTTGCGACAGCTTTAATGTCAAATCATCATAGTTAAGAGACCAGCATGTCCCGTTACAACGCCAAAGCAACGGAAGCAAAATGGCAGAAAATCTGGGAAACGGGTAAAACCTTTCAAACAGATAGCACGTCGGACAAAGACAAATATTATGTGCTCGAGATGTTTCCCTACCCTTCAGGTCGCATCCACGTGGGCCATGTGCGCAATTATACTATGGGCGACGTTGTTGCCCGCTATCGCCGTGCACAAGGCTACGAGGTGTTGCATCCAATGGGCTGGGACGCGTTTGGTATGCCTGCCGAAAACGCGGCGATGGAACGCAAGGTTCACCCGGCCGATTGGACGTACGACAATATTGCTAACATGCGCCAGCAGCTCAAACATGTTGGTTTGTCCATCGACTGGGACCGGGAAATAGCTACCTGTGACCCTGAGTATTACGGCAAAGAACAACAGATATTCATCGATTTTTATAACGCAGGCCTGGTTTACCGCAAAGAAAGCTGGGTGAACTGGGACCCTGTTGACAATACCGTTCTTGCCAACGAGCAGGTTATTGACGGCAAAGGCTGGCGTTCGGGTGCAGAGGTTGAGCGCCGGAAACTGTCGCAGTGGTTTTTGAAAATCACCGATTTTGCCGACGAATTGCTTGATGGCCTTGGCTCCCTTGATCGGTGGCCCGATAAAGTGCGCCTTATGCAGGAAAACTGGATCGGCCGCTCGGAAGGGCTCAAGTTTGATTTTATCGTCGATCAGACAGGTGAGAAACTGCCGGTTTACACAACTAGGCCGGATACGATTTTCGGGGCCAGTTTTTGTGCAATTTCGGCCGACCATCCGATAGCGGCAGAACTGTCCAAAGGTAATCCCGAGCTGGCAGCGTTTTGTGATGAATGCCGCGCGGGCGGTACAACAGAAGAAGCAATAGAAAAAGCTGCAAAACGAGGCTTTGATACCGGGTTAACAGTCGCGCATCCGTTCGATGAAAATTGGAAACTGCCAGTTTATGTCGCAAACTTTGTGTTGATGGACTATGGCACGGGCGCTATTTTTGCTTGCCCGGCAGGTGATCAGCGCGATCTGGACTTTGCGCGCAAATACGACCTTCCCGTGTTGCCTATCGTGTTGCCGAAAGATGAGAACGCAGACAGTTTCAAAATCGAAAATGAAGCTTTTGTGGGGGCGGGTACGCTCTATAATTCCCGTTTTCTTGACGGCATGGAAATTGATGCTGCTAAGACGGCTGTGATTGACCGCGCTGAAGCCGATGGCTGGGGCGAGCGCATGGTTAATTTCCGATTGCTCGACTGGGGTGTTTCGCGCCAGCGTTATTGGGGCACGCCGATCCCGTTTGTGCACTGCGATGGCTGCGGCGTTGTTCCAGTGAAGGCTGAAGATTTACCGGTTAAATTGCCGGACGACGTATCGTTCGACATACCCGGAAATCCGCTGGAGCATCACCCTACTTGGAAGAATGTTGATTGCCCGTCCTGCGGTAGGCCAGGCAGGCGCGAAACCGATACAATGGACACATTTGTCGATAGCAGCTGGTATTTCATGCGATTTTGCACGCCGGATGCCGACGAACCGTTTGACCGTAAAGTCGTTGATGAATGGATGCCGGTTAACCAGTATATTGGCGGTGTTGAGCATGCGATTTTGCACTTGCTCTATGCGCGCTTTTTCTCCCGAGCTCTTAAAAAAATTGGCCGCACC
>JAJFIU010000091.1 GCA_021774695.1 Alphaproteobacteria bacterium
ATTTCTACGATATTTTCATCATCGATCCCTCGCACAGGCCGGTTGGCACACTGCCTGTCTCGCGGTTAATGCGAACAAAGCGTCCGGCCACAGTCGCAGAGATTATGGACACCGAACCATACTTGATCGATGTGAATATGGACCAGGAAGAGGCAGCTTACCAATTTACCAAATATCACCTGATTTCGTCTGGCGTTGTCGATGAAAATGGCCGCCTTGTTGGGGTGATCACCGTTGATGACGTTGTCGATGTGATCGATGAAGAAGCTGAAGAAGATATCTTTGCACTTGCCGGTGTGGGTGAGGAATCGGGTCTCAATGAAAATTTCATCGAAATTACTCGAAGCCGGTTCGTTTGGTTAACAGTGAATCTTGGTACCGCCATTCTAGCGTCGACAGTCATTGGACTATTTGATGCTTCGATTGAACAGATGGTCGCTCTTGCGGTATTGATGCCTATCGTTGCGTCTATGGGCGGTAATGCTGGCACGCAAACCATGACAGTTGCAGTGCGAGCAATCGCAACCAAGGAATTAAGCTCAACCAACGCCTTGCGCGTAATGATGCGCGAGTTGATGGCTGCCAGTTTGAACGGCCTTTTATTGGCAGTGCTGTCAGGGGTGGTGGCTTATGTCTGGTTTGGCGGTGCCACGCTGGCGATGATTTTTGCCGTGGCAATGGTTGTGAATATATTTATCGCTGGATTGTCGGGCATGGCGGTGCCGATGCTTTTGCACAAGCTTGATATTGATCCTGCTATCGCTTCCAGCGTTTTTGTTACAACAATCACAGATGTGGTTGGCTTTTTTGCATTTTTGGGGTTGGCGTACACTATTTTATTATAGGCGAATTTATGCGCAAGGGACCTATCCTTCTTGTCGACGACGAGCCTGTAGTGTTGCAGGTGCATGCCGCTGCTGTGAAACACTTTGGCTTCGAGACGATTATTGCTGACACAGCCGAACAGGCGATTGGCTATGTGCGGTCCTACCGCCCGGCCATGGTTATAAGTGACGTGCAAATGCCCGGCGACGGCGGGTTTGATTTTGTCTCCAACCTGGACCGAGCAGGCCTTAAAACAATGCCGATTGTTTTTCTTACCGGATACAATGATATTGATATCGTGCGCGAAGGCTTAAGGGCTGGCGGCGATGATTTTATTATCAAAGGTGGTTCAATCGAGCTGCTTCGCAATAGAATTGCCTTCTGGATGGCGAGCGGATTTGGCGAGCTTCCCACGGAGGTGCGGCGACGCGCTCGTAGCGAGGCAAACGCTGAAGTTGGCGATGCCATTGAAAATGTCGAGCACCATCTGGAAATCAGCCAAACGACACTCAACCAAGTTAAGGAACGGATGGCCGCAGAATTGGAGAATGTGCCGTCTTCCTATGGTAAGCGGCTTGTTGAACGTATTTGTTTTTTGGGGCGCTTGTCCAAAATAACGTTGGAGGAAAGCAGGGGCTTTGGTGATCTGATACGATTCCCAGATTATGTTCACATGGTTAATCAGTCGCTGGACTTGCCCTGGAGCAGTGAAGTTTGGCCGTTGTTCAAGCGTTTCGACGACTGGTCTTGCGATACCCGGTTTGTTTTGGCGGGTATGGAGCCGCTGAAGCAATTTTTTGAATATGAATGGTATACGGAAGGGCTTGAATAAAGTGGCTCATTCCAACACACGAGAATTAACTAAAAAAGATTAGGGAGACAGTGATGAAACAAGTAATTGCAGCCGCGCTTTGTGCGGCGACGATGGCGCTACCCGCATGGGCACAGGAACCAGTAGATCTGGAAGCAATCAATAAAATTCGCGATGAAGGTTTCAACCGCTCGCAGGTAATGGAAACCCTACGACATCTGACAGATAAAATCGGGCCGCGGCTAACGGGTTCGCCGGGGATGCTTGAGGCCAATAACTGGACTCGCGACAAGCTCACCGAGTGGGGGTTGGAGAATGCGCGCCTTGAAGGGTTTGAATTTGGTGCTGGTTGGACTGGTGAACGATCAGAGGTCTACATGACCGCGCCGCGGAGAACCCAGCTTTATGCATTGCCGCTAACTTGGCATCCGGGCACGGAGGGTGTTTTGGAAGGCGAAGTGATTCATGCCCCGATACGCTCCAAAAAAGATTTTGCCAAATGGAAAGGCAAGCTGGAAGGCAAGATTGTGCTTGTAAGCAGGCTGCCCAAGCAGAAGCCGCCGAGCAACAAGGTTTTCACCCGGCGCGACGAAGAAAATCTGGCTAAAACCGAGGAATATACGGTGCCAACCGGTGATCCGGCCAAAGTCGGGTTTGAGAGTTGGATTAAATACAAAAGCTTTTTCTACGAACTGGAGCAGTTTCTAGCCGAAGAAGGCGCTATTGCGATGGTACGTCGCTCGCCGCGAAAAGCGATGCTGATTGAGGCAACCTCCTACCAGTATAAAACCGGCAAGAATGCGAAAATCCCCGGTGTAGGCATGTCTTACGAGCATTATGCCCGCGCTGTCAGGCTGTTGAAATCAGGCGAAAAAGTTCGCATGAGCATCGATGTTGATGCCACTTTCTACACCGAAGACAGCAAAAGTTATTCCACACTTGCCGAAATTCCCGGCAAAGGTCGCAGGCCTGAAATTGTGATGGCTGGTGCTCATCTTGACAGCTGGTTTGTCGGTGACGGTGCCGCAGATAACGGCGCCGGTACTGCGGTCGTGATGGAAGCTGTGCGTATTCTCAAAGCTATCGGTGTTGAGCCCAATCGCACAATCCGTGTCGGCCTGTGGGGCGGCGAAGAACAAGGCTATTATGGCTCGCAGCAATATATATTGGACCATTTGGTGGAACGACCAAAAAACCCAAGCGAAACCCTGCAGTATATGGGCACCTACGAGCAATATTACGGCCAGTTCCCCATGATACTGAAGCCGGAATTTGATCGTTTTTCTGCCTATTTTAATCTGGATAACGGCTCGGGGAAAATCCGCGGCGTATACGGCGAAGGCAACTCGGCGATCGTGCCTATATTTAATGCTTGGCTTGAGCCCTTTCACGATTTGGGCGCTAAAACTGTGACCTTGAACGCCACCGGTGGTACCGACCACGAGCCGTTCGATGATGTGGGTTTGCCAGGGTTTCAGTTCATACAGGACCCGCTGGATTACGGAACACAGTTGCATCACAGCCAAATCGACACGTTTGGCCATGTGTACGAGAAAGATCTGAAGCAGGCATCCATCATTATGGCCAGTTTTCTGTATCATGCAGCCATGCGCGACGAGAAGTTGCCGCGCAAGCCGCTACCGACCGCCAAGGCGCTTATTGAAGACGAAGCTGAGGATTGATGCGCAAATAGAAGATAAGTTGAGGCGCCTGTAGAATGATAGTTAGTCGGCTATCCCAGGCTGCTATATCAGGGTGCCTCAATAGCCATATTGTCCAATAGGCGCACGCCGTCAATGCGGGCAACCGCCAGCACGCGGGCGATGCCGTTTAGTGCTGTCAGGGGCACCAGTGTGGCGGGGTCAACAACCGCGACATAATCAACGGCTTCGAAGCCAGCGTCGATAAGGGCATCTGAAGCCGTCTTTTCAGCTCTGCTAATATCATTCCCGCCACGCACATCTGCGGCTAAAGCCTTTAAAAGTACATTTAGCTGGCCAGCCACTGCGCGACCGCGTTTGCTGAGATAGGCGTTGCGCGACGAAGCAGCCAACCCGTCGGCTTCCCGGATGATGGGGCCACCGACGATCGATACCGGAATTGCCAGGTCACGCACAAACTGACGAATAACCGCCAGCTGCTGAAAATCTTTTTCGCCGAATATTGCCGCGTCGGGTAGGCATTGCAGCAATAGCTTGCTGACAATTGTCGCTACGCCGTCAAAATGGCCAGGCCGCTCCGCGCCTTCAAAGCGATCTGAAATACCGCTAACACTCACGGTTGTCGCGTCGCCGGCCGGATACATTTCACTAGCATGCGGTGCGAACACCAACGCGGTGCCGGTGCCGACAAGTTTCTGCAAGTCGGATTGTTCGTCGCGCGGGTAGATCTCGAAATCTTCGCCTTCGCCGAATTGGGTTGGATTGACGAAAATGGAAACAATCGGCACATCCACATGCTTCGAAATTTCGGTTATCAAAGATAGGTGACCGTGATGCAGTGCACCCATGGTCGGCACAAGACCCACGGTTTGGCCATTTTTTCGCACGGCTTGCACAAATTGGCGCAGGCCTTTGATGGTGCGAACAACTAGGGGCTTTGAAGACATATTAGCGGCTTTCCTGCACCGTTGCCATCAAGCTCGCACTGTCAAGACCGTCCAGATCATTGAAATCAATAATCGACAGAATATCGCTGACATAGGCGGTGCCGCGTTCAGAATAGTCGATGAGAGCCGGCGCAAGCGCTGGGCCGGTTACAACCAGATTGTGGGTGCGCAGTTCCGCCCGGCGGTCGCGTAGTTCGCTATAGCTTCGGTGCCTGTTCAGGTTGGTCATGTAGCTGCGAACGCTATCGAGAAGATATTCGAAGCTTTTGATTCTATGGGTTTTTCCGTCGTCGCGCCCGCGTGGCAGGATGCCTTCCTCGTCGCCCCAGACCCATTCGCCGAACAAGGCGTTGCCTTCCTGGGCAAAATAGCTGGTGCCCCAACCGGATTCCATCGCCGCTTGCGCCAGCGCCAGCGACGGCGGAATGATGTCCACCTTGAACAAGAGGGTGTCAATTTGCTCAGTCGTGGCTGGTTGGGTAAGTTTCACCCGGTGGCGCTTTGCTAGCTGCTCTAACCAAGAACGCTGGCGTTTGCCCGCAGCGTCGCCGCCTTCAAGTCGGTCTCTGATAACAAGCAACCGGCCTCGGTCGGCAATAATCAGCTCGTTTGCCCGCAGGATGATTGGCAGCATCGCGGATACGAAAAGTTGTTTACGCTTTTTCGCGTCTACCAAATCGGCAAGATTGTCTGGAAGTTTAGCCAAAAAAGTGCGCGGCACTGCGTCAACTTCCTGCATTTCCTTTCCCAGAAGGCGCGCCAAACGGGGTGTCAGCTCGGCGTCGCCTGCAGGCGGGTATTGGTGTGCCAGATAGTTGGGCTTGTCGGCGACATAGGCGTCGTCGCGTGATTCGCTCAGCATGTGGCGGGCGATACCGATCGGCACCACCGCCAGCAGCGCCAGTAGAATTAGAAAACCAGAATATTTCCGTATCTGATCGCGCACGCGCCGGATCTCTTCCCTTTTGCTGGCCTAGTGATGGTCAGCCTGTAAGCTTCACTCGGTTTTGGTCCGTTTTTCTTCATAATAACGCATGGTCATTATGTTCGTGATTTCCTATATATCGGACTATTATAAAATTGTGCAATGACGTAAGACAGGCAAGTCCGAGAGTGAACCACTGTAGATACTTTCGACGCGGACCGTAACTATGTTTTTAAATGTTTGGATATATTGGAGTTTTGTGTGCCAGACAGCGACATAAACCGACCTGAAGGCATCCCTGACCGGCCTTATCTGATTGTCCTGGGCAATGAGAAGGGTGGCTCTGGCAAGTCGACGACTGCAATGCATATTGTGGTGTCGCTGCTTGCCGAAGGTTACAAGGTTGGCACCATCGATCTGGATGCACGGCAAAAAAGCCTCACTCGCTATATTGAAAACCGCAGGAAATATTGCAGTAAGAACGGGCTAGAGATGCCCATGCCTCGCGAATTGGTGGTGCCCAAATCTGAGTTGCGGACTGCGGATGAAGCGGAAGCTGATGAGAAACAGCGCTTCGAGCAAGCATATCTGACGCTCGCAGGCAATGTGGATGTGGTGGTGATCGACTGTCCGGGCAGCGATACTTATTTATCGCGGTTGGCACACACAGCCGCCGATACGCTTGTCACGCCAGTGAATGATAGTTTTGTTGATCTGGATCTGTTGGCGCATATTGACCCGGAAACCTATGCAGTTCAGGGCCCTAGTCTTTATGCGGAGATGGTCTGGAAAGCGCGCCAGCGCCGCGCGGTGGCGGACGGCGGTTCCATCGACTGGGTGGTGCTACGAAACCGGGTTGGTACGCTGCATGCAAAAAACAAAGAACGCGTGGAAGCGGTTCTGTCGGAACTTAGCAAACGCATCGGCGTGCGCTATGTTTCCGGGCTCGGCGAGCGGGTGGTGTACCGCGAGCTGTTTTTACGCGGACTAACCCTCATCGACCTGAAGCAGCAAGGCGGGATAGACGGCAGGGGATTGTCGTTGTCGCATGTAGCTGCGCGGCAGGAATTACGAGCACTGGTGAATGCGCTGAACTTGCCGTTTCGCAAGGCAAAGGTGGGATAGACCATGCCGTTTTTAGCGATTGGAATTATATTAGCTGCTTTGTTGCTGTTGCTGATGCACTGGTGGGCAGACGCGACCGTCGCCTCTGCAAAACGCAGCTTGATGTGGGCGGTTATTGCCGTATGCATCTTGTTGGCGATGGTGTTGCTGGCAACCGGCAAGGCGCTGTTGGCGGCGGTTCCGGCGGGGTATGCGATGCTACGCATGTTTGGCCCGATGGCTGCATCCAAATTGTTGAAAAATTTCAAGATGGGCAAAACTGGTTTTGGCGGGTCCGGCAAGTCAAACCAAACTACAATGAGCCGCGCTGAGGCGTTGGAGGTGTTGGGGCTTGAAGACAGGGCGACCAACACTGAGATTAACGAAGCATTCCGCCGGCTAATGTCACAGGTTCACCCTGACAAGGGCGGATCAGACTGGATGGCTGCTAAGTTGAACGACGCACGCAAGACACTATTGGGGTAGAATAGATGCGTTGGACTAGGTGATCTGATCGATTATCTAAAGTGGCTCAGTGATTATTTTATCACTAATTTGAAGGCGAGAGATTTTAATGACAGCTCATATATTTCACCCAACTGTCCTGCGCGAATATGATGTTCGCGGCATCGTTGACGAAACCATTAGTGAGGCTGATGCGAGGGCGCTGGGGCAGGCTGTTGGCACGACCGTAAAGCGAAACGGCGGCCGCCGCATATGCGTTGGTTATGACGGCCGACTTTCTTCGCCTTCGCTGTCCGATGCGCTGGTGAACGGCGTTTTAAGCACCGGAATTGACGTTGACATGGTGGGCCTTGGCCCGACGCCAATGGTTTACTATGCGGTATTTGAACTTGATACAGACGGCGGCGTGATGATCACCGGGTCGCACAATCCGCCTGATTATAACGGTTTTAAGATAATGGTTGGTAAAAAGCCCTGTTTCGGAGAAGCGATCCAGAAACTGGGTGTGATGGCCAACAGCGCAGACTTTGAGCGCGGTGAGGGCAAGCGAACAGATATCGATATTTTTGATCGCTATCTGGACCGGCTGGCTCGCGATGTGGACTTCGGTGATTTCAAAGTGATGTGGGACCCGGCGAATGGTTCAGCGGGTGATGTAATTACTGAATTGGTGAAGCGGCTGCCCGGCGAGCATATTGTTATTAACGGCGAAATTGACGGCACTTTCCCCAATCACCATGCCGACCCAACGGTTGAGGAAAACCTGGAGCAGCTCAAGGATGCGGTGGCGGAACATGGCTATGACATCGGATTGTCGTTTGACGGCGACGGCGACCGTATCGGCGCAATAGACAGCCAGGGCAGGGTTGTCTGGGGCGATCAGATGTTGGCGATTATGGCTGGTGACTTGCTGCGCGAACTTCCCGGTGCCCCGATTATTGCAGATGTGAAGGCCAGCCAGGCCTTGTTTGATCGTATCGCCGAATTGGGCGGCGAGCCGGTCATGTGGAAAACCGGTCATTCGCTGATCAAGGAAAAGATGGTTGAGTTGGGTTCGCCCTTGGCGGGCGAGATGTCCGGCCATATTTTCTACAAACATAAATTTTATGGTCACGACGATGCCATGTATGCAGGCATCCGGTTCTTAAATGCCATTACCGTGCAGGGCGGTGATTTGGACGCGCTTAAAGACGGTTTGCCGTCTGTCGCCAACACACCGGAGCTGCGGTTTGACTGCGGTGAGGTCCGCAAGTTTGAGGTGGTCGAAGAGGTGAAAGCCAGGCTTCTGGAGGCCGGTGCCAACATGTCGACTATCGACGGTGTTCGGGTGCAAACAGCCGATGGTTGGTGGTTACTTCGGGCGTCCAATACGCAGGCGGTTTTGGTGGCGCGCTGCGAAGCAGCTGATGAGGCTGGTTTGTCCCGGCTGAAAACCGCCTTAACCAAAGCGCTTGCAGAATCGGGTGTAGCTGCGCCTAATGATATGTAAGTAAAGTATTTTTTAATGGGTTTAGTTTAGAGTTCACGATCAAGTGTGGAGCATTTAACGGTTAAAAGTAACTTTTGCTCTTTTAGTCAGCTGGATACGTATTACATTGTTAAGTAATGCGCTGCGGAGAAAAAATGTCAGATAAAGACAAAGATGATGATGGTGACGGTACGGGTACCGGTACCCTTACGCGTCCAGACGTAAAAACGAAAAAGCCATCGATGTATAAAGTCTTGTTATTAAACGATGATTTTACGCCGATGGAGTTTGTTGTGCATGTCTTGCAGCGATATTTCAGCATGACCATGGAACAATCCACCGAAGTGATGCTGCATGTGCACCAAAAAGGCGTGGGGGTGTGCGGTGTCTTCACCTACGAAGTCGCGGAAACCAAAGTAAATCAGGTTATGTCGCTGGCCAAGCAACATGACCATCCGCTGCAATGTACGCTGGAAAAAGATTGATATGTGTAGTTAAGATACTTTGTTGCCAAGCTGTTAGGTGGCACAATAAGGTTAGTCGATCGCATTTGAACTGAATTAGCGTTGAGTTCGAAAATATGAAGGACATAAAGTTTGCCAAGTTTTTCGCCCCATCTTGAAGAAACGCTACACCGTGCACTCGGTGAAGCCAATAGCCGCAGCCATGAATATGCGACACTGGAACATTTGCTTCTTTCGTTGCTCGAGGACCCGGACGCCGTCGCGGTTCTGAAAGCCTGCGATGTTGATCTGATTATACTGCGTAAACAGGTGACAGACTATCTGGACGGGGAAATGGAAGGCCTTGCGGTGCAAACCGATGGCATTGAGGCGACGCCGACTGCTGGTTTTCAGCGCGTCGTGCAGCGCGCACTGCTGCATGTTCAGTCATCTGGCCGCGAAGAAATGACAGGGGCTAATTTGCTTGTGGCTCTGTTTTCCGAGCGCGAAAGCCATGCGGTTTATTTCCTGCAAAGCCAGGATATGACCAGACTGGATGCGGTTAGTTATATTTCCCACGGTATAGCAAAGGTGCCGGAGCTCGGTGAAAACCGACCTGTGCACGGCGCTGATGAGGAAACCGTTGGTGCAGAAGGCAGTGAAAGCGGGGCAGGCGGCGGGGCTAAAAACAGCGCCTTGAAAAATTACTGTGTAAACCTCAATGAAAAAGCCAAAGACGGCAAAATTGATCCGTTAATCGGCCGGGCGGCTGAGCTGGAGCGAGCAATACAGATACTGTGCCGCCGGTCAAAAAATAACCCGCTATTGGTGGGTGATCCCGGCGTTGGGAAAACAGCTATCGCTGAGGGACTGGCGCGCCTAATTACCGAAAATGATGTGCCGGAAGTTTTGGCCCATTCGGTTATTTACTCGTTGGATATGGGGGCGCTGCTGGCGGGCACACGCTATCGCGGCGATTTTGAGGAACGGCTAAAAGCGGTGGTTACCGAGCTTGAAGGCATCGAAGGTTCGGTGCTGTTTATTGATGAAATTCATACAGTTATAGGCGCGGGTGCCACATCGGGCGGGGCAATGGATGCATCCAATTTGCTAAAACCTGCGCTGGCAAGTGGCACGATCAGATGTATGGGCTCGACCACCTATAAGGAATTCAGAAGCCACTTTGAAAAAGACCGCGCGTTGCTACGCCGGTTCCAGAAAATTGATGTTAACGAGCCAAGCGTCGAAGACACGGTTAAAATTTTGAAGGGACTGAAGCCCTATTTTGAAGACCATCACAAGGTGCGCTATACGCTGGACGCTATTAAAACAGCGGTGGAGCTAGCTGATCGTTACATCACTGATCGCAAGCTGCCGGACAAGGCTATTGATGTGATTGATGAAAGCGGCGCGGCGCAGATGTTGCTGCCACCGTCCAAACGCAAGAAAACCATCAGTGTTAAAGATATTGAAGCTGTGGTGGCGAAAATCGCCCGCATTCCTCCCAAAACAGTTACCCGCGATGAAAGCCGGGTTATGTTCACCCTTGAAGATGACCTCAAGCGTGTTGTGTTCGGTCAAGATGCAGCAATTACAGCACTTACAGCATCGATTAAGCTATCGCGGGCAGGCCTGCGCCAACCCAATAAGCCGATTGGCTCCTACTTGTTTGCAGGGCCAACCGGTGTTGGCAAAACCGAAGTCGCGCGCCAGCTTTCGGCTTTATTGGGTGTCGAGCTGCACCGGTTTGATATGTCGGAATATATGGAGCGTCACTCAATCTCTCGCCTGATCGGCGCGCCTCCGGGATACGTTGGTTTCGACCAAGGCGGGTTGCTCACCGATGCAGTGGACCAGCATCCGCACTGCGTGCTTCTCCTGGACGAGATTGAGAAGGCGCATCCTGATTTGTTTAATGTTTTACTGCAGGTTATGGATAACGGAACACTGACTGATCATAACGGCAAGAAAATTGACTTCCGCAATGTGGTTTTGATTATGACGACAAATGCCGGGGCAAAAGACTTGTCTAAATCTGCGATCGGGTTTGGCCGCGAGACCAACGACGGTGCCAGTGACGAGGCGATCAAGCAGATGTTCAGCCCCGAGTTCAGGAACAGGCTGGATTCGACCATCAGCTTTAACTTCCTGCCACCCGAAGTGGTGGCGAAAGTTGTGGAGAAATTTGTACTTCAACTGGAATTGCAGTTGGCCGACCGCGGCGTGGAGATCACGCTTGAAGAGCCAGCGAAAGCGTGGCTTGCCGACAAGGGTTATGATCGCCACTTTGGTGCCCGGCCGCTTGAACGCGTGATTCAGGAAAAAATTAAAACGCCGCTTGCGGACGAATTATTGTTTGGCCAGCTGGCAAAAGGCGGAGAAGTAGTTGTCAAACTCAAAGACAACGAGCTTGCGTTCGAGATATCGCCGCACGCACCGAAACCTGCACCCAAACCTAAACAGAAGAAAAAAGAGATGGCTGCCAAGGTGCCAACTGCGGGCAGGAAAAAGGGTGGTGGCACTGCCAAATCCAAACCCAAAGTCCCTGTAAAGTAGGGGAATTGGGAAAGTAAGGATTTGGCGGGCAGGGGCATCAGCTAAACGGATAGTTCAATGCTAACTACTGATCGGATCATTCTGCGGCAATGGCGGCCAGATGACCGCGAACCGTTTGCTATTATGAATGCAGACCCTGACGTAATGCGCTTTTTCGATAAGTCCAGAACCCGCGCGGAAAGCGATGCCACGGCTGACCGGCTCGAGGCGCATATCGAAGAATATGGTTTTGGCTTTTGGGCGGCTGAACTGCAAGGGACAGAAGAATTTATAGGGTTTGTTGGCATGGAACACACGCCGCCCGAGCTGCCTTGCTCTCCTGCTGTCGAAACCGGATGGCGGATTGATAAGCGCTTTTGGGGCAGAGGGTTAGCGCCGGAAGGCGCGCGAGCCTGTTTGCTGTTTGCCTTCTCGAAATTGCTGCTGGATGAAGTGGTTTCTTATACCGCTGAACTGAATACGCCGTCGATACGGGTTATGGAAAAAATTGGTATGACGCGTGATAAATCTAACGATTTTGAGCATCCTGCAGTGCCGGAGGGTCATCCTATCAGGCCTCATGTTCTTTACCGTATCGGGTGCGATGACCTAATTTTATTTTGACCAAATCTTTATTGGATCAAGACTTTTTAAACGGCGTTCGGCTGGATAGATAATCAATTTCTGCGCTTACGCCGCGCCGCTCGTCCTCTAAAAACCGAGCAACAGCATCCCTGAATGATGGGTTGGCAATATAGTGGACACTGGTGGTTTTTACCGGCGTATACCCGCGTGCCAACTTGTGCGGCCCTTGGGCACCGGCTTCAACTGTCTGCAGGCCGTGCTCGATCGCATAATCAATCGCTCGGTAATAACAGGCTTCAAAATGCAGGCTGGGATGGTCTTCGATACAGCCCCACTGCCTGCCATAAATTGTGTCGGTGCCCAAAAAGTTGAGCGCAGCGGCGATCTCGCGTCCTCCGCGTGTGCACATGAACAAGACAATCCGGTCATTCATTGTGCGGCTGATTTCGCTGAAAAACTCGCGGGTCAGATAAGGTTGCCCCCATTTGCGGGCACCAGTGTCCATATAAAACTGGAAAAAAGCGTCCCAGTGATGATCTTTAATGTCGTCTCCAGTCAGTGTTTGAATTTCGATATCGCTAACTGCAACCGTTTTGCGCTCTTTGCGGATTTGTTTTCGCTTTCTGGAGGAGAGTTGATCGAGAAAATGGTCAAAACTGGTGTAATTATCGTTATTCCAATGAAATTGCTGGTCGTGGCGAACCAGAAAGCCTGCAGATTTCGCAATGGAGGCATCGGCGTCGGTAAGGAATGTAATATGGGCTGATGATAGGCCCATTTTTTCGGTTATTTGCACCAGTCCGTCTGCCAACGCTGATTTCAGAAGCGCTTGTTCCTCAGGAAAACAGGACGAATTTACTAAAAAACGCGGCCCGGCTGCTGGAGTGAAGGGGACGCTCGCCTGTAGTTTGGGATAATAGCGTCCGCCGGCGCGCTCAAAGGCGTCAGCCCAGCCATGGTCAAATACATATTCGCCGTAAGAGTGGTTTTTCAAATACAGCGGCATGCATGCTCTGACCGGCATAGTATTTTCAGCAGTGCCCTCGCGCACCAACATATGGTACGGCATCCAGCCGGTCTCGTCGCCAACACTCCCGGAACGCTCGAGCGCCGACAAAAATTCGTGCGATACGAAAGGGTTACTAGCCCCTGCGCAATCGTTCCATTCCGCTGGGTCAATTTCATCCAGCGATTGAACAAACGAGATTGTTAACGGCTGTTGCTGCACGCGCCGCTCCGATGAGTTATCTGCAAAGCACGTTAGCCTGCCCCGACAACAGCGGGGCGCTCAAAAATAAGCGCATCGGCATGTTGGCGAGCAATATATTCCATTTTTTTGTCTTTTACCGTCCAGGTTAATAGCGGTTTACCGTTTTTTCGCCATTTGGCACACAGACCGTTTGGTATCAGATTTACATCACATGCCAGAAAATCAGGTTTGGTGCGCCGTAACCAAAAGCTGAGCGCTGCTCTACTGCGCCAATTAAGTAAAAATTCACGGCCGATGACCAGACCTCTGGCGTATTTGGGCATATATGCCTTGAACCAGGACATAATTCGCGGGTCAAAACTCATAACGGCGATAGGGCCGCCGTATCCCTCGAAACAATGGCGCACACCTGCACAAAGCAGCTGAATATTGGTGTCTTTGCTCGATTTTATCTCAATGAACAAAGGCGTCCTGGAATCAACTGCTTCCATAACATCGGGCAAGCTCGGTGCGGGCGCACCTGAATTGCCGACCATATGTTTTTGGATTTGCGCAAACCCCAGTTTTCCAACTGGTCCAGCGCCGTCGGTCATCCGGTCCAGCGTATCGTCATGAAATACAAAGATAATGCCGTCGACCGTGGCTTGCACATCAATTTCTACGCCGTAACCGCCGTCAACCGCAGCCTGCACGGCGGGCAACGTGTTTTCTTCCTCGCGTGTTCCGGCAGTATATAAACCGCGATGCGCGATATCATACTCCGTCAACCAGGGAAAACTCCGGTCGCTAATATCCTTATCAATTTGGCCCATGGGTTAAGCTATCTCCACCAAAGCATCAATTTCAACAGGGACCCCCATAGGTAAGCCGTTGACACCAACCGCCGAGCGGCTATGTCGACCCTTATCGCCGAACACGTCAACCATTAAATCGCTGGCAGCATTTATGATAAGCGGCTGTTGGTTGAAGCCGTTGATGCCATTAACGAATCCACCCAGCTTAACAACTCTAACAACTCGCTCCAGATCGCCGCCGCAAGCAGCATTCATCTGAGCTATCAGGTTTACGGCACACATCCGCGCCGCTGCACAGGCATCCTCGACACTGACATCTGCACCGACCGTACCGGCAAAGGCCAGTGCACCACCTGAAATTGGTATCTGACCCGATATACTGATCAGGTTTCCGGTCCGCACAAAAGGAACATAGTTTGCAACTGGCGCAGCTGGCTCTGGCAGTTCAATTCCCAATGCTAGTAGGCGTGTTTTGACAGACATAGCTAACCCCATTTCCAAAATATAAAACGAGTGTCGGCGATATAGGCGCACCGGGCAATAAAAAAGAGGCTTAGAGCCTCTTTCGTTATTTTACTGTCGGGGAACTGGCCTGTGGCTTACGCGCTGGCTGCAAGCTGTTCCTGACGCTCGTGTTTGTCACGGTACATTGACCTATCGGCATTTTCAATGACATCTACAGGGTCGCTTTTACCGTCAAACCCGGTGGAGCCAACCGAACAATGGACTTCAATTTCACTGTCACCGTATTTTACCACACTGCCGTTGATGCTTTCCTGAAGCTTTTTAATGCGCTTGTGGCCTTGCTTGGCGTCGCATCTGGTAAGAACTACCGCAAATTCGTCACCGGCAATTCGGGCAACCATATCGGTGGGGCGGATGTGAGATTTCAGCTTCTTGGCTACAAATCGTAATACTGCATCACCAGCCAAATGGCCGTGGATATCATTGATTTCCTTAAAGGCATCCAAATCGATGAAACCCAGCGCGCCGGTTTCACGGTGACGGGCGGACGCTGCAAGCGTTTGACCGAGAGCGAGCCTGAGTCCGCGTCGGTTAGGAATGCCGGTCAGTTCGTCGGTCACTGAAAGCTGTTCAAGGAAAGTGATACGGTCTTGTTGTTCTGACATGCGCTGCTCAGCGGAGGCGGCGTAACTGAGAACTTCGGTGATAAGTTGCCAGCCTGTACTGTCAAATTTTAACTCAGCGTCCGCAGCGGTTCGCATCAATTTGCCCGCGAGGGTGCTGACGTAGGGATTAATGTCCGCACGTTTGCTTTTGGCGCTTACTGCTTGTTCGATCATGACAGTCTCCGATGATGTCGCTTCTGGTTGCCCTTAGCTAAGCAACTACCGTGCCACGCTTTTATCGTCTGTCTCTAGGAGAATGATGTGTTCTGGAGGGGTAACTTTTGCCGACCGGCAAAGGGTGTCAGGCATCTTTTGCCGGTTTTTGTGTTTTTGGCGCCTTGGGGTCCAGTGATCGTCCTTTTTTTATAGTGGTTTTGCCGAACCGGCCTTTCAATTTGTCCATGGCGCGTTCGACATTCGCTCTTTTGGTTCGTTTAGGTTCAACCAGATCGGGCAGGTCAGCCTCCACGAGCGGTCTGAAATGGCTAAGGCCGACGCCGATAAGCCGGTAGGGTGTGCCGTCGGTTAGTGGTCGCAGCATATCTCTGCTTGTTTCGAAGATTATTTCTGCAAGCTGGGTGGGGGCATCAAGCGTGCGCGAGCGGGTAATGATCCGGTGCATACTGGTTTTAAGCTTCAGCGTGATGGTTAACCCCGCTAGCTGCTTGCGTTTCAGGTCCGCGGCAACAGTGTCGGAAATTGACCATAATTTGTCCTCGAGTGCCGTGAAGTCAGCAAGGTCGCGCGCCAGGGTGCGTTCGCTGGATACGCTTTTAGTTTTGGAATTTGTGGTCACTGACCGGGTATCGATGCCGCGCGACAGCCGGTAAAGCCGCTGACCGGTTTCTCCGTACCGGCGGATAAGTGGGCCTTCATCCATTTGCTGCAACTGTTGAATTTTGGTCAGGCCATCTTTTTTTAGCCTTTGGGCGGTTTTGGCGCCGATGCCGTATATCCGCGTTATCGGTAGCGCTGCCAGCGTCTCAAGTGTGTCGGCCTCGCCGATAACAGTAAACCCGCGAGGTTTATTCATATCGGATGCCAGCTTTGCCAGAAACTTGTTCGGCGCAAGGCCGACCGAAACGCTAACGCCGATTTCGTCCTCAATTTCAGTGGTTAACCGGGCTAACAATGCTGCTGGGGGCATTCCGTGAAGCCTTTCTGTACCTTGCAGGTCTAGAAAGGCTTCATCGATCGACAGCGGCTGCACCAACGGTGTCAGTGCGTGATACTTCTCTTTAATTTGTCGGCCCACCTGCTGGTAAACCTTCATGCGCGGTTTGATAATAACGGCATCGGGGCACAGTTTCCTGGCTTTAAACATCGGCATGGCAGACCGAACACCGTTCATGCGGGCGATGTAACATGCAGTGGAGACCACTCCCCTGTGTTCACCGCCAATAATAACTGGCTTGCTGGCGAGCTCCGGGTTGTCCCTTTTTTCAACCGAGGCATAGAAGGCGTCGCAGTCAATGTGTGCCATATGTAGGTCGTATAATTCCGGGTGGTGAATAATGCGGTTGCGGCCGCATGCTGGGCAGGTTGGCCGTTTGGTCTCTGCCGCTATGGTGAATTGGTTAAGGCATGCTCGGCATATGGCGGGCTCCGGTGGGCTTTCCTCGGCGGTCATTTGGTTGCCGCTGCCAAATTTTCAAGGTGCACCTGAAGGCTGGGCCAATGGTCGATCCGCACGTGGGCGTCGGGGGCTTGGTCGATCATCGCAGCCAGCCGAGGGTCAGCAACAAAATGGACAAGATGCGTACCGGGTGCATGGCTAGCAACGGATGCTAGTTGTGGCGGCAGGTCATCGACAAAAGTGGTGTGCCGCGTGGTAGCTGCCTGCAATGTTTTTACAGCGGGCCCTTTTTCTCCGGCGTTTGACAGAACGGGATAAGCAAAACCTAATTCTCTCAGTGCAGCTTCGCGGCGCGCACGGCAGTCGTGTGGGACATTTGTCAGCACAATGATTTCATAACGGTCAGACAGGTTTTTCAGGGCGTCCGCAGCGCCGGGCACCGCAGGAACCGTATCGACACAATTGGCGAAAAATAGGCCAATCAGTTGTTTTACTTTTGCCGGCGGTGCCACTTCATTCGATTGCATGCAGTAAATATTGCCGGAAAGCTGGAAACTGGTGAGCCGAAGTTCAAATCCTTCGGTTAGAAAGAAGGTTTCCAGATGTTCGACAAACCGCAGCAACACTTCATCGGCATCAACGATCAATAGTGGCCGATCCGGATTGAGAACAGCAGTGACATGTGCAAGACTTGTCATGCTTTTCCTGCTGCCATTTCAGTTACCATTCCTACTACCATTCTTACTACCATTCTTGGCCAGCGCCGCCTCCAAGGCCGCGCCATGCCTTCACTAGTGTTTCAGGGCTGTTTTGTTGTGCTTCCGCTGCTGCAATCAAGTCCGGTTCGTGGGAAATAAGAAATTCCAGAATACTGGCCATTGTTCCAGGTTGGTCAAGGTTTGCCCGCAGGGTATCCGGATCCAGGCCGGTGAGCGCAACAAAACGATCTCGTAGCGCATCTTCGCTAACGATATAACCCAGCGCTTTCAGCGCGATTATTTCATGATTTTGATCTGCCATATTAACTGCACTCAGCGGGCCATCCCGGGTTGTATTGCTAGAGGCTGCATCATAGCCACAACTCGGCGCGCATAAAACTAAAAGAACTAATCTCAACGGTTTGTTAGGGAAATTTTGCTTTACTATCCAACGGGGCTTGTTTTTCCCGGCGAAGCGCGACTATTATCTGCCGCCGGGTGGGTGATCAAGCCCAAATATTCAGGAAATGTGGGGCTACATGACTAAGAAAATCCTAATCGTCGAAGACAATGAATTGAATATGAAATTGTTTTGCGATCTGCTGGAAGCTCATAATTATGAGACAATCCAAACCCGGGACGGTATGGCGGCGCTCGATCTTGCCCGTGTGCATGAACCTGACCTTATCCTGATGGATATTCAACTACCTGAAGTTTCAGGATTAGAGGTCACCAAATGGCTCAAGGAAGACGAGGACCTTCGTAAAATTCCGGTGATTGCGGTTACTGCCTTTGCCATGAAAGGCGACGAAGAAAAAATTCGTGAAGGTGGCTGTGAAGCCTATATCGCGAAACCGATTTCTGTCCGGCATTTCCTGGACACCGTAAAACAATTCGCGGGATAAGGTTGAATGACGGCTCGTGTCTTGGTCGTGGATGACGTTCCACCGAATGTCAAACTGCTTGAGGCCAAATTAACCAGCGAATATTTTGACGTGCTCACGGCTTATAGTGGCCCTGAAGCACTTGATGTGACCAGCCGGGAACACCCGGATATTATTCTCCTGGACGTGATGATGCCGGGTATGGATGGGTTTGAAGTTTGCAGGCGAATCAAGGCTGACCCGGTAACTGCCCATATTCCGGTGGTTATGGTTACAGCCTTAGACCAGCCATCAGACCGGGTGGCCGGTCTTGAGGCCGGAGCGGATGATTTCCTCACCAAACCGGTTCAGGATATGGCCTTATTTGCCCGGGTTCGCTCGCTGGTTCGCCTTAAAGTCATGATGGATGAGTTGCGCAACCGCAAAACCACGGGCACATCTCTGGGTTGGGAAGACGACGAAGCAGTTGTTTTTGACACTACCGTTCCGACGGATGGCACCATCCTGATAGTGGACGAGCAAGAGCGGGTGATGGAACGCATTGCCAAGGCGCTCGACGGGGTAGGAAAACTTTCCTTCATGGCTGGCGGCGAAGATGCAGCCGAGCGTGCCAGAGAGAAGAATTTTGACCTTATCATTGTATCGCTAACCATGCGAGACACGGACGGTCTTCGGGTTTGTTCTAAGCTACGATCATTTGAAGAGACCCGCCACGTACCCATTTTGGTAATGGTTGACGACGGAAACACTAAATTGCTCGTGCGCGCACTTGAAATGGGTGTGAATGACTATGTGGTGCGCCCAGTCGATAAGATGGAATTCTTGGCCCGCGTGCAAACCCAGCTGAAACGCAAGCGATTTGCCGACAAGCTTTGGGAAAATTTCCATCTTTCAATGCAGCTCGCCACCACCGATGCTGTAACCGGTCTATACAACAGGCACTATTTAACAAGCCATATGGACACGCGGATGCAGGCGGCCCAGCAGCAGGGTAAAGACCTGTCGGTGTTGATGATGGATATCGACCATTTTAAACTGGTGAATGATACATACGGTCATGCAGTAGGTGATTTGGTTTTGAAAGAGTTTGCGACTCGCATCGGGCGCAACATCCGCGGGGTTGACCTTGCCGCGCGCTACGGGGGTGAAGAGTTCGTGGTGATGATGCCCGAAACCCCAACCGATTGGGCAACCATGATTGGCAACCGGCTCCGCGAGGAAGTGGCGGATAATGCTTTTGACTTTGAACTGAAGGAAGGCCCAATATCAATCACTGTGTCGATAGGTGTTGCAACCAGCCATGCAGGGCAAACGCCAGCTCAACTTCTGGAGGCAGCTGACCGGGCACTTTATGAGGCAAAAGCGGCAGGCAGAAACAAGGTTATTGTCGCGTCCTGACGAGCAGGCACGTTAAGACCAGTTCCCAAAGATACCCAAGCGCAAATAAAAAACGCCGCGGCCATGAAGGCGCGGCGTTTTGAATGATCAAACGGCAGTCAAGATTACTTAATCTTGGCTTCCTTAAACTCTACGTGCTTGCGAACAACGGGGTCATACTTTCGTTTGACCATCTTCTCAGTTAGTGTCCGCGGATTCTTTTTGGTCACATAGTAGAAGCCGGTGTCCGCAGTGCTAACCAGCTTGATCTTGATGCTGGAAGGCTTAGCCATCTCATTCACTCCAAGAAATCAGTTATCCAGACCGCACATCGCGGTCACGTTGAGCGCGCAAAATACCCACGGACGACAGTAAGTCAAGCGGAGTTTGCGCTTTTATCAATAAATTCGATTTTTTTCCACAAACGAACCGTTTTGATAACATTCGAGTAACTATTTGTGTGGCATGAGTAATCATTGTTAATTCTAATTATTTTGGAAAGCTTTGGCGCGATGATGGAACATGATATTTTGAACGAATTGCGAACTGAAGCCATCGACTCGGTGGAAGACCGATTGAGGAGCATGCAGGAGACAGCTCATGATTTCCTGAACGGTTCAATCCAGCCCTCCGATGCATTCGCAGCAATTAGGCTGGAAGCCCATTCCCTCAAAAGTGTAGCCGCTTCATTCGAGATGAAAGCGCTGAAGGTCATATGTCATCGTTTTGAGGATTATTTTTTCACCGTAAAAGAGTTGAATGTCAATATTTGCAAGGATGTGCTGTTTTTCGGCGACCGGATGGCGGAATGCCTGGAGGGTTTCGTTAAAGGGCAGGAGATCGATGTTTCTGCCCTAATGCGGAAACTACCAAACAAGGCAGGATTTGAGGTTGCCGAGATTACCGGCGTAGAAATTGAAGTGATGCTGGTAATGGCGCCAGGGACAGCGACCAAGATCGTAACGCGGGAACTGCTGGAATGTGGATACCGCATGGTCAACGTGGCAACCACGATGGATGCCTTTCAACTGATTCCCTTAATGCAGCCAGACGCTGTTGTTATTTCGCGCACGATGCCTGAATTGTCGGGAATTGATTTGGCTTGTGCGCTGCAGGCCATGCCTGCAACAAAGCATATTCCAGTTGCATTGCTCGCCACTGATCGCAGTTCGCTGGCAGATTTGCCTGCGTCGGTGCCGGTGCTGCGGAAAGGCGCTAATTTTGCCGATGATGTCGCAGACGTATTTATGCAGTTAGGCATTCTCTAACCAACAAGCTCCAAATAAAACCACTAACGGCTTCTGGTACGGCTGCTTCTGCTTGAATTGTTGCCGCCCGGCCGCCGCCTGCGGTTGCGCGCTTGTTTGCTGCTTTTAGTGCTAGGGCCATCTTCATTGCCGACTAGTTCCAGCTTCAGGCCACCAGTAAAGCGGTTGGCTTCGGTAAGTCGCACGTCTAGCTTGTCACCCAGCGTGAAGGTCTGCCCCGAGCGTTCGCCCACCAGCGCGTGGATGGCCTCATCATGGTAATAATAATCATTGCCGATCTCGGAAATAGGGATCAGTCCATCGCCGCCAGATGGCTCCAATGCCACAAATAGTCCGAAACGGGTTACGCCGGTAATCCTGCCTTTAAAATCATCACCAACATGGTCTGCAAGATATGCGGCCATATAACGGTCGGTTGAATCGCGCTCTGCCGCCATCGCCCGACGTTCGGTCCCTGAAATTTGAGCGCCGATGTCTTCCATTTCGTCAATTTCGTTATCCGTCAGGCCGTCGTCACCAAGGTTGAGCGCGCGCACAAGCCCGCGGTGAACCAGCAGATCTGCATAACGACGGATCGGCGAGGTGAAATGGGCATAACGTGCCAGCGCCAGACCAAAATGGCCTTGATTTTCGGGAGAATAATAGGCTTGAGTTTGCGACCGGAGCACTACTTCATTGACCATATGTTCATGGGTGCCACCACGCACCTTCGATAGAATGCCGTTAAACAACCTGGGCATCATCACGGCACCCTTGGTTAATTTCAGGTCAATTGTAGCCAAAAATTCCCGCAGGGTTTCTAACTTTTCCATCGGCGGTTCTTCATGCACTCTGTACATCGCTGCAACGCGCTTGCTCTCCAACTGCTCAGCTGCTGCAACATTGGCCGAGATCATGAATTCTTCTACGACCCGGTGTGCATCCAGCCGGTCCCGCAGGATAATACCTTTGACCATTCCGGTTTCATTCAGTTCAATTTTTCTTTCGGGCAGGTCGAGATCAAGCGGTTCGCGTTTCCCCCGGGCTGTCATCAAGGCCTTAAAAGCGCCGTAGAGGGGCACCAGCACCGATTCGACCAAAGGTTTGGCATCGCTGTCCGGATTACCGTCAATGGCAGCTTGAACCCGTTGATAAGTGATGTTGGCGCGGCTGTTCATTAAGCCGCGTACGAATTTGTGCCGGGTTTTGTTGCCGTTTGCATCAAACCACATGTGAACAGCCAAACAGGCACGGTCTTCGCCGGGTTTAAGGCTGCATAATCCGGCAGAAAGCACTTCTGGCAGCATGGGTACAACACGGTCCGGGAAGTAACAGCTGTTGCCGCGCTTGATTGCTTCCTGGTCGATGGCGCTGCCGGGTCGCACATAATGGGCAACATCTGCGATGGCGACAATAGCATGCCAACCGCCTGGATTTTTTGGGTCGGTGTCTTGTTCGGCCCAGATTGCGTCGTCATGGTCGCGCGCGTCTACAGGATCGATGGTAATCAGGGGAATGTCGCGCAGATCGGCACGCTTACCCAAGGAAACGGCTTCGGCTTTGTCAGCTTCGGCGATGACATGAGCCGGGAATTCGTGAGGAATGTCATGGGCAT
>JAJFIU010000092.1 GCA_021774695.1 Alphaproteobacteria bacterium
TGGCGTGCCTGCCTCTGCCTGCTTCAAAATGCTGATGATCTGGCTGTCCGAATACCGTGACTTCTTCATATAAAATCTCCTGCGTTCCTGTTACGAGAAAATTCTACTTATGAGTACCGCTAATTATCGGGGGTATTACCAAGCCTATAATCGCAGAAATGCGGCGAATCCTGGTTTTTTGGCGATAAAACGACTGATTTTACCCGAGGTAAGTGCCAACAAGCGTTTCAGGCAGGTGACCAAGACCTAGTTTGAAGCGGGCGATAGCGGCTTGGGGGCCAGTATCCACTCCGCCCAAATCCAGCCATTTTACGCCCTGCGCCTTGAGCGATAGCATGCCATCAAATAGCACTCGGTTCTGGGCATTAAGTGCTCGACCACGCTCGCCGACCCATCCAATATGGTATGTTGCACTGGTGCCGTGGAGTAAAAACAGCGCTCCGGCAATCTGCGCACCCTTCTCGTGTGCAGTAACGGACACAAGCGGTGGTGTTTTGGTCGCCGACTTAATCTCCGCACTCCGATAAGCTGGTACGAGGCCGAGGGGCACTGCGCTGTATCCGCGATTTTGGCGTTGCTCGTCTTCCTTCTCAAGAAGCCAGTTATAATGTTTGGGTTTTGAGCCGCCGACGGCGATTGTGAAATTACTCTGTTCGGCTTTTTTAAGCTGATTTCGCCAATTCCCAGCAAGCTGGCTGCGTAAGCTCGCTTCGTCGTGGGACAGGTCAACCCAGATAGTGCTGGTCCCGGTCATAATACGGGTAAAACCGGCCCGTTTCATTAAGGTGCGATCGTCTTTGCTGTCTATCACCTCGGGCATAAGTTGGAGAAATTGTCGCTTCCAGGGAGAAAATTGCCGTTTCAAAAACCGTAAAGCTGCGACTTTATCTGCGGCGCAGATCCCGGCAGCAAATGTGGGCCCGCGAAATCCCATGGTCAGGGTGACCGCGCCCAAAAATCGTCTTTCAAGTAGAAAGCAGCTGAACATTGGGTGCTCGCCTCTGTACACTTGGACGAGCACCGCGTTTGCGCCGAATGTCTGAAGTGCGGCAATATAGCGAGGATGCTGTTGCAGCGGCATACGCGCCGTTGGCTCAAGCGGCTCTGGAGGAAAGGGTGCCTCGGCGGCAGCAAAAGGAGCAATGGTTATTTCAAATGGGCTTTCCGGCACGGGGAATTGGCTCCTGAAAACCAAGGGTCGGCTTGTGCCTTGCACAGAAGCGCGAGCGTGTTAGCATGAACGAATGGCAATAGGACGCACCAAACTCGAGACTGTCAAGGGATTCCGGCTGGCACCGCCGCGCCTGACACTGGGCGCACTTTGGGCAGCAACAAAATATTTGCTGCTGCCCTTGGTGATTGTGCTGGGTGCCATCGACACGGCGCTATACTTCTATTTCAAAGAAGTATTGGGCCAGTGCTACGGTATATTCTGCTATTTTTAAATTATTCTGCAGCGCCTGCTGGCTCGGTGAACGAAATCAATTCCACAACAAAAACAAGAGTTGCATAGGGCGGAATGCCACCACCTGAACCACGTTCGCCGTATCCAAGATCGTAAGGGATGTAAAATTCATATTTTGCGCCGGTATTCATCAGCTGCAGACCCTCGGTCCAGCCACGGATAACCTGAAGCAAGCCAAAACTGGCGGGCTCGCCGCGACGATAACTGGAATCGAACTCTTCGCCGTTGATCAGTTTTCCAGAATAATGAACGGTTACAGTTGCAGCCTCTGTTGGCAGCGCGCCTTCACCCGCTTCCAAAACGCGGTATTGCAAGCCGGACTCGGTTGATTGAACGCCGTCTTTGCTTTTGTTTTCCTCAAGAAATGCAAGTTGCCCATCCTTGAATGCAGCAGCTTCTGCTTCTGCTTCTGCCTGTCGCTGGTTTTGCAGTTCGTCTGCTTGCTGCGCAGTCATTACGTCAATCAGTTCCAGGTCAAAAATCAGCGTGCTGTTGCCGGGGATAACACCGCCGCCGGCGCCGTTTTCACCGTAGCCCAGTTCAGACGGGATAGTTACTTCCCAGGTATCGCCCACTTTCATCAGCGTCAGGGCTTCGGTAAAGCCCGGGATTAGCCGGCCAGCAGGAAAGGTTGCTGGCTCGCCGCGCTCAATGCTCGAATCGAACACTTCGCCGCCAACGAAGCGGCCGCGGTAATGAACAGTGACGAAATCATCCACAGTTGGTGACGCGCCGTCACCTTCGTTGAGAACTAAATACTGTAGTCCCGACTCGGTAATTTGTACGCCGTCTTTGGCTTGGTTGGTTTCCAGATATTGCTGATTTTCCAGCGCGTAAGCTTCGGCCATGGCGAGGGTCTCTTTCGAAATTGATGTTTCACTTGATATATCGGTTTGCTCGGCTTGTTTCTTCCCAGCCGAATCGTCACTGCAGGCGGCAATTAAAAGAACACTGGCAACTGCAATTGAACGGGTAATTGTTAACATAATATAGGGTCCTGATTGACTTTGGCGGCGACCCTAGCGTCAGAAACAGCCAAGGGAAAGAAAAAAGCGGTGAAGCGGCTGACAAAGAGATGCGCAAAGAGGTGCACAGGGCTGCAGAGCATGTTAGCAACTAGATTGAGCAAACAATTTGTAAGAGGGCCAAATGCCAGTAGGCGACAATAGAATAGAGCAGGAAATATTACAGCAGGTGGCTGCGACCCGCAGTGTTGCGCCGCGTGATGTGGCAATTGCCGTAACCTCTGAGGGCCAGGATTGGCGTTCATTTCTGTCGCGGATTAAGGCTATATCCGTTAGGCTTCACGGTGAGGGAAAGTTGATATTGGTGCGCAAACGAAAAAGCATCGAACCCAGCGCGCTCAAGGGAGTGTATCGGTTGGCGTCGCCAGAAAACTTTGACGCCGAACAGCCAGTAAACCAGGATAGCTGAACAGGCTTGGCCAAACACAGGAGCCCGCTAATGCCAGATAATTTGCCGATACTGGACTCTGACGTTTTGAACCAGCTGCGCGAAGACGTCGGTGCTGACGCGATGCCGGTTTTGATGGATGCGCTGCGGCGGGAGTTTTCCACTTCTTTTGCGACGATTGTGTCTTCACTGGAAAGCGGCGACTTAGCCTTGCTTGAAACCACAGCACATGCGCTTAAAAGTTCGTCGGCGTCTTTTGGCGCTGCACGGGTAAGCGCGGTATGCTTGAAGCTGGAGTTGGCAGCAAACGCCCGCGAGGACAGTGCAAAAATCAAACAGCTAATACCGCAGCTTGAGGCTACGGTGGCGGAGGTGAGCACTATATTTGGTTTTAATGCGAGCTAGTGGAGCAGCGGCGCAGGCTTTGCTAGCGGTGAAGACCTGTCTAGAATTTTGTCAGCTGACCAATTTCAGTGCGCACTTCGGTTAGGCCCCAGCCTTTTTCGCTGCTGGTCGCAAGAATGGTGGGGTGGCAAGCGACGAATTTGGCTGCGGCTGTTTTGGTTTTCGCCAGCATTTCTTCCCGGTCCGCCACTTTGAGCTTATCTAGCTTGGTCAGGACCAGCTGGTAATTCACCGCCGCCACATCAAGCATGGTCATAATCTCGCGGTCATTTTCCTTGAGGCCGTGGCGGCTATCGATCAAGAGCATAATCCTGCGCAACGTAGGGCGACCGCGCAGATAGTCTTTGACCAGCCGGGTCCAGGCATGCACGCGTTTGCGCTCGATTTTGGCATAACCGTATCCCGGCAGGTCAACCAGATAAGTCGGTTGCTGCATCTCGCTGCCCATTTCAAAATAATTCAGTTCCTGGGTGCGCCCCGGCGTATTGGATGTGCGCGCTAGCGTGTTGCGCCCGGTTAGCGCATTTACCAAACTTGATTTGCCCACGTTGGAACGGCCGGCAAAAGCAATCTCCGGCCGGTCGGCGTTCGGCAGAGTTTCCAGTGACACGGCCCCCATAACAAAGGTGACCGGGCCAGCAAACAAAAGTCGGCCGCGGTTGATGTCTTCGTCGTTGTACGGCGTCTCTGGCATAGTCTGCTCTGGCATCGACGTATTTGGCATCGGCGTATCGGGCATAGCGTGCTCCTAACGGCCTTATTTACTCGGGGTTGCGCGCATTTTCGCGGCGCATAATTAACCACTGCTGGCCGATAGTCAGGACATTGTTCCATGTCCAGTAAAGCACCAGACCGGCGCTAAATTGCGCCATCACAAAGGTGAAAATCAGCGGTAACATACCCATAATTTTTTGCTGGGTAGGGTCCATGCTGGTTTGCGGCGTCATTTTTTGCTGCAGCCACATGGAAATACCCATCAAGATCGGCAACACGCCAACCGCGATAAGGCTGGGCGGGTCGAAGGGCAACAGGCCAAAAAGATTCACCGGTGTTAAGGGGTCGGCAACCGATAGGTCTGTGATCCAGCCAATGAAGGGCTGGTGGCGCATTTCTATGGTTACATAAAGCACTTTATACAGCGAGAAGAAGATAAACATCTGCGGTATCAGCGGCAGACAACCGGCCATGGGGTTGATCTTCTCTTCTTTATAAAGAGCCATCATCTCCTGTTGCATTTTGGCTTTATCGTCGGGGTAGCGTTCCTGAAGCTTTTTGATCTTTGGCTGCGCACGTTTCATATGCGCCATCGACACATAGGATTTGTTTGCCAGCGGGAACAGGAACAGCTTGAGGATGACGGTCATCAACAGAATAGCAACACCGAAATTGCCGGTTGCCTCATACAGATAATGAACCGTGGCGAAAATCGGCTTGGTCAAGAACCAGAACCAGCCCCAATCGATAGTAAGGTCAAATTTATCTATTCGCAGCGTTTCAGCATATGTCTCAATTGTGCCAACGATCTTAGCGCCAGCGAACAGATGGCTGGTTGATGTGTGCAGGCCGCCCGCGGGAACTGGGTTCCAGTTTTGAACATAGTTAACCCTGAAAACCTCGCCGTTTGATACGCGCCGGGTGATTTGGGACTGCGACAGCACTGCATTTTGATCCGGGATCAAAACCGTCATCCAGAATTTGTCGGTGATGCCAAGCCAGGCTTTAGCTGCACCGGACTGGAAATCTCCGTCGTCTTCAAGGTCGCCGTAATCAATCTCTTGCAGCTCGCCGTCAAAAACACCGATGGCACCTTCATGCAGGATGTACAGGCTTTGAGTGTCGGGTTTTCCGTTACGGCTGATGTTGCCGTAGGGCGCAACCTCAATAAACTCGCTACTGTTATTTTCCACCAGTTGCTCGACCGAGAACATAAATTGATCATCAATGGAGATATGCATCCGGAAAGTAATATTTTCAGGGTTGGTCCAGCTAAGGGTTACTGGTTGGTCTGGAGCAAGCACGCTCGCATCCGATGTCCATGCGGTGCCGGCACCGGGCACAAAACCTTCTTGCTTGCCTTTTGCCGTCCATCCAAAGCTGGCGAAATAGGCGCGGGCTTCGCCGAACTGGGTCAAGAGCCGCACATCGGGCGAACCCTTGTCTGATGTTTCTTTGTGGTTTTTTAGCAGAAGGTCGTCTAGGCGCGCCCCCCGAAGCGAGATCGAGCCGGAAAGCTCGGGCGTGTCGATGGTGACGCGGCCAGCATCAATATAAGCTGGGGAATTGGGTGTCTCAATAGGGGCACCCTGGGGTGCCGCACCAGCGGGCGCAACGTCTAGCGGCTGGATGGTGTCTTGTTGTAGCTCGCTTTGTTGCTGCTCATAGCGCTGGCGTTCAGCATCCTTCGGACCAAGATACAGCGTTTGATAGCCCAGCAATATGCCCAGTGACAGCACTGCAAACAAAATGAAATTCTTATTGTCACCCATCGGTCGAAACATCCCTAAAAAGCATTCGGCCTAAAAGCATTTGGCCTAAAAAACATTCGGCATTTGTTGCCGTTGTAGCTCATCATGTTAATGGGCCGCTATCCCCATCGGGGTCAGCGGCCTTGTTGCTGCCTTGTGGCACAGGATCATATCCAAATCCACCCCAAGGATGACACTTGGATATGCGCTTGAGCGTCAGCGCGCCCCCTTTGAGACCGCCGTGAAGTGAAATGGCCTCAACTGCATAGCTGCTGCAGGTGGGTTGAAAGCGGCATCTGGGCCCCAAAAGTGGTGATATTACAAGCTGATACAACCGAACCAACCCGAGAAAAAATAGCGCAAGCGGTGAGCGACGTGCGTGGCTTTCCGTTTGATTTCCGTTTTTTTCTTCGGATGAATGCTGCTGCTGTCGGCTCAAGTTTTTTCCCGTTATCGCTTGCTCGCAGGCCTTGGTGCTGGCTTGCGGTCACGATTTGATGCTTTTAAATCGGTATTCGAGGCCAATTTGGCAAGGGCCCAGCGCATATCGGCGCCCATTTTCTCAAACGGATAGTCAATGGCGGCGGCGCGGCCAATGATAACATAGTCCCATTCTGCGGGCGCATTTCCGGGGAAACATATCCGAGCCGCTTCTTTCAGACGGCGGCGAGCGCGGGAGCGTTTAACGGCATTGCCGACTTTTTTTGACACGGTAAAGCCAACCCGGGCAGGTGCGGCAATTTCGCTGTCGTCGCCATTGTAGTCAATCGGGGGCGGAGGGCTTGCCTGCAGGATAAAGCTGGGCGTTACCCATTTGCGGCCGGTTGCGGCGACAGCCAAATAATCCGGGCGGCCGGTGATTCGCCCAATTTCAGTATTTGCCAGGTTTTTTATCGAGCCGGTTCTGCGCAAAAGCCCTAAATCCTGTTGTTGATGCCTTGCAATTAAACCCGGCAATTAAATCCGCCGAAAAATAAAAAACCGACCGGAATATTCACGGTCGGCGTTTTAATCTGTTTGTCACCGAAGGGCCAACCCCTCAGTTCAGCGTGATTTACGCTGAAAGGCGTTTGCGACCCCGTGCACGACGTGCATTCAGGATACGACGACCGCCTACAGTTGCTTTGCGTGCACGGAAACCGTGGCGACGTTTGCGAACCAGTTCACTTGGTTGGAATGTACGTTTCACTTCATTTACTCCAGCTATCTGTCCTGTGTGCCCGGTTTTTCCGAGGGGCTCTACCATCTAGATCAGTTGATCTTTCGGTGTGCCACCCATCGTTTTTCGAGAGCCAACAGGGTTTATCAAATTCGAGGGCGCTGTATACCGGCTTGTTTTGGGCAAGTCAACAACACAAAACCATGCTTTTCATATGTTTTTTTCTGAGGCCGGGCCGGCTTTTAATGTCTCCAGGTAAATCTTGTTGCAGCAATAACATCAGCCCCAAGGTTAACGGGCAGCATAAGGGGCGCTGGAATAATCACCTTGCCAACAAATAAAGTCGTGTAGCCATCAATTTGTTTACTTGCTTTTCGCTGCTGAATGGTCTTGAACACAGAGACCATGCCAGAGCATTATAGACCTATCACATCCAGTTTGCGTTCTCGCCTGCTTGTCCTCACATTTTTCTTTGTGATGGTAGTGTCGGTGTTTGTTTACTTGCCGTCCATTGCCACGTTCCGGCAGGAGTTCCTCGAAAAAAGGCTGGAAAACGCCCAGATTGCAGCGCTTGCGCTGGAAGAACGTGGTGGAAGTTCGGTTAGCCCGCAGCTTGAAGAACAGCTTCTCGACCAGTCCGGTGTCATCGCAGTGATCTTGCGCAACCAGGAAAAAAGTCTGTTTCTTGGCTTTAACCTGATGCCCGAAGAAGTGGACGAAAGCTTCGATTTACGCACGGTTTCGCTGGGTATGCTGATCATTGATGCTTATAATGTTCTCGATTCGGGTGGCTCGCGTGTAATCCGGGTTGTCGGCAAGCCGATGACAGCGCGCACCCGTTTACTTGAAATAACCATGGACGAATCCGAGCTCTATGAAGCGCTCAGGAACTATTCCAACAATGTGCTTGTTTTGGCGATTATCGTATCGCTGTTCACTGGAATATTGGTCTATCTGTCATTGCATTGGATGTTGGTGCGTCCGATTCGGCGGGTGAAAGACAGTATTGTTTCGTTCCGGCGCAGGCCAGAAGTGCCCTCTAATATTAAGCTTGGCCGTAACCGGTCCGATGAAATTGGGTTGGTCCAGCGCGAACTGGTTCGCATGCAGGAAGAAGTGCGCCAATCGCTGAAACAGAAAAACAATCTGGCAGCTCTGGGTGAAGCGGTAACCAAAATCAATCATGATCTGAGGAATGTGTTGGCAACCGCACAGCTGGCGTCCGACGCGCTGCAGACGGTTGATCACCCCCGGGTGCAGAAGGTATCCCGGCGCTTGATGACTGCTGTTAGCCGGGCGATTGCGCTGTGCGAAGCCACCATCCGACACGGTAAAGCCGAGGATCCGCTGCCTGAAAAAACCATGGTGCCGTTGCGGGAGCAGGTTTTTGATGTGGGCGCATCGCTGGGGCTGGTTGATGGCAGCAAATTTCATTTTGAATGCGATATTGACGCTGATTTTAACGTGTTCGTTGATAGCGAGCAATTTCACCGGGTTCTCTTGAATTTGTGCCGCAACGCGACCGAAGTGCAGGGGCCGGATGGTAGCATCGAAATTCTTGCCGAAGCAGACGATGATGGTACCTGTCATATCCGCGTACGCGATAAAGGTCCGGGCATACCCGAACATGTGAGGCCTAATCTTTTTAAAGCATTTTTCACCTCGGCTAAAGTGGGCGGCACCGGCCTTGGTTTGGCGACTGCGCGGGATATTGTGCTGGCACACGGCGGCCAAATTGGCCTTGAGAGCACCGGTCCAGAAGGCACCACATTTCTAATGTGCCTGCCGGGACCGGACGAGGGATCAGATTGATGAGACAGATTGATGACTGAATTTCGTGCAACTGCAGGCCCAACTGATTCGATTACCGATATCGCCGGGTTGAGCGTTGGTTGCGCGCACGACGCGGCTGCTCGTTCTGGTGTCACCGTACTTATACCCGACCAGCCGGTGGCAATGGGCGTGGACGTGCGCGGCGGTGGCCCTGGCACCCGCGATACAGATGCGCTGGACCCAACTTGCATGGTGGAAAAAGTGCACGGCCTTGTTCTGGCTGGTGGATCGGTTTTTGGCTTGGCGGCGGCGGACGGCGTTACCTGCGCTTTGTCAGCCCGCGGTATTGGCTTGCAGATCAGCCCGCATGCTGTGCCGGTTGTCCCCTCAGCGATACTGTTTGACCTGGCTAACGGCGGCGACAAAAATTGGGGCGATACACCGCCCTACCGCGCACTGGGCATTGAAGCCGCGCAGAGCGCCGGAAGCACTGTTGAATGCGGACCAAGCGGCGCCGGATTTGGTGCAACTGCAGGTACCCAGCGAGGCGGCCTCGGCACCGCGAGCCTTACTTTGCCGGACGGAACAATGGTTGCTGCCCTTGTTGCGGTTAACAGTTTCGGCAGCGCCGTTGGCGGCGGCCCGCCAGAACACGGTGTAGTTAACCTGCCAAAGCTTGGCTTTGCCGGTGCCAACACAACCATTGCAGCCGTTGCAACCAATGTGGATATAGACAAAGCCGGATGCACCCGCCTTGCCTTGATGGCGCAGGACGGTTTTGCCCGCGCGCTGCGCCCAATTCACACACCGTTTGACGGCGACACTGTTTTTGCCCTGTCAACCGGCGTTCATGCGCCTGATCTGGATAAGGGGGTGGCTATGGCGGTGCTGGGAACACTGGCGGCAGACTGTATTGTTCGCGCTATTGAAAAGGCGGTGGCCGCTTCAAATATATAAGATTGATAGCGGGCAGCTGTGGGCTTATGAAACCTCTTCAGGTTTTTGCGAGGCCAATGATTGCCTAGCCGCAATCACTTCGGTATCCACTCTGTCTTTTACCTCTCTGCTGCGGCGGCCTGTTTCGCTGGACGCTAACGCGTCGTTGAATAATATTGCATCAAGCTGACTTGTGGTTTGGCTAAGCCGGGTCAACGCCAGTTGGGTTTCCAACCACAAGTGGACCCTGTCGCTTGCCGTTTCGCTGTCAGCTTGCATGCTTTTTTTAAAGGCTTCAAGTGCTAGCGGGAAGGCTTGCCGCGCTGTTTCGATGTCAGAGGACACTGTCGCAAAGAGGGTTTCAGCATCCGTTAGTGATGCAGGAACTTGGTCCTGTTCGCGCGGCGTCACCGAGGGATCAGCGCGTTCAATCACGCGGTTGCGCGACGCGGGGTCAGGCATTTTGTCGGATAGATTCGGCCAGTCCCCGTTGGAGTTGCAGCCAGCCAGGACTGCGAGCGAAACCAGTGATAGCAAGCAAATGGGTCGGAGAGAAAACATCAGACAAGGCCTTAAATCTTTGGACAAAAAGGGATTATAGCGGCGAAAACCGGCACAAACCACTGATGTTTAGCGCCGTGTGTAAGAAAAAGCAGATTTCCCTCTTGCATTCAAACATCAATCTGATTAGGTTCCGCCGCACGCTGAAACACACCCTTTTAGGGGTGCTGGATTGGCGGGATGACTTGGTGAATGCACCGATAGCTCAGCTGGATAGAGCACCAGACTACGAATCTGGGGGCCGGGGGTTCGAATCCTCCTCGGTGCACCATCAGGAAATCAAGACGCATTTAAAAAAAGCCGCTCTTCAGAGCGGCTTTTTTTGTGGTTGACCTACGCGGTTTTGCTGAGGCCGGTTTGTAGGGACCAGTATGGCTGTTCGTCACTCGTGCCTTAGCGCGTGGATAGGGTTGGCAGAGGCAACCCGGAGGGCATGGCCGATCACGGTCAACCCGGCAACAAATAGCGCCGCTACAGCCGCCGCCAGAAAAGGTGTTGGCCCCAGATCAATACGGTAATTGAAATTGGTCAGCCAATCGCTCATCAGGTAGGCGGTTAGCGGCCACGCTATCACATTTGCGATAAGTACAGGTTTGGAGAAATCCCACAATATTTGGCGCGTGATGATACCGTTGGTGGCACCCAGAATTTTGCGAACGCCAATTTCTTTCTGCCGCCGCGCAACACTGAAGGACACAAGGCCGTATAGTCCGATGCAGGAAACCAGAACAGCCAGAGCGGCGAACAAGGCAAATATCTGACCCTGCTGCTGCTCGGTCCGGTAAAGGGCGGCGATGCGATCATCCAAAAATTGGCGGCGGATAGGCCGCGCACCGACAATATCGGCCCATATAGCGTCAACGTCGGCGAGCAATGTTGACACATCGTTGGTCTTGAAGCGCAGGGCAAGCGTTCTAAAGCC
>JAJFIU010000093.1 GCA_021774695.1 Alphaproteobacteria bacterium
CATAATCCAGGCCGGCGTCACTGAGCACAACCATCGGATTTTTACCACCCAATTCCAACGTAAATTTCTTCAAATGGGCGGCTGCTTTTGCGGCAATTATTTTGCCAACTTTAGTCGAACCTGTGAATGTAATCTTTTTAACTCGAGGGTCAGAAATTAAACTATCACCAATATCTGCCGCGTCAGCTGGAATAACATTGAGAACACCGTTTGGTAGACCTGCTTCTGTGAAGATTTCAGCAATTTTCAATCCAACAACTGGCGTAACTTCAGAGGGTTTCAAAATTACACAATTGCCAGCCGCCAGTGCCCAACCGATTTTACGCAAACTAAGCAGAAGGGGAAAGTTGAAGGGGGCAATTGCCAATACAATACCAAGGGGCCGCCGGATAGAATATGACCTCACTCCTGGATAGTCTGAAGCATATGTGTCGCCGGTGATACGCCGGCATTCACCGGCCATGCCGCGTAAAAAAATGGGAGCATGGTGCGTTTCATATCCGGCCTTCAGCAACGTTGACCCTGCTTCGTCAATAAGCACATCGCGCAGCTCGGCGGCCCGCCCTTCCATAACGTCGGCCGCTTTAAGCAAAATGGCTTCGCGCTGGTATGGCAACATGTCTTTCCATGACTGAAAGGCAATCTCAGCAGCGTCGAGCGCAGAGGCCGCATCTTCAATGTTTGCTTGATGTACCGCCGCATAAACATCGCCCGTAGCCGGGTTTAGGGAGTTGGCGATCTTGCCGGATTTGGCAGCCTGATATGTGCCGTTGATAAAAAGTTTATATTCTTTCATTTCTCTGACCTTATAGAAATTGAGCATATTCCTCGGTTGCCAACTCACAACGGCTCATACAGCGACAGCTGTATAGCTTCATGGTTATTTTTTGTATTTTAAGATGGCACTTTCGCGCGTCGTTATACCAATTCAATTAACACATGAAGGCATGAGAAAATATTGAATTTTTTTATTTTCTTGACAAGATAACCTATGTTTTAGTGATATTTTTATGAGAAAAATGCAACTAATTTCAAAAATTGGCTGCTAAGAAGAAATATAGAAAAGGATAAAATATTGCAAAGGTGAACCTTATGAGTATTTCCAACTTCACTTTATGTGCTGTGAGGCTTTTATGATGAACGGCTTGTATCTTGTCGGAATACCCACCTTAAGTCTTCGGCACTTAAGGGCTATGCTCAATGTTGCTAAATACAAAAATCTGACGCGCGCCTCTAATGAACTGGGGCGAACTCAATCGGCGATTACAAAGGCTATCTGCGACCTTGAAGTACAGTTGGAAGTTAAGTTGTTCGACAGATCTGCTACGGGTATGCAGCCTACGGTCTACGGCGACGCCCTTGCAAAGAGGGTCGCAAAGATAGAGGCGGAATTTATTTCCGCTGGCCGGACCTATACGGAATATAAGAGGGGAAACCGAGACCCGCGAAACCTGCCAA
Source organism: Alphaproteobacteria bacterium (assembly GCA_021774695.1). Taxonomy (GTDB): domain Bacteria; phylum Pseudomonadota; class Alphaproteobacteria; order Sphingomonadales; family Kordiimonadaceae; genus Kordiimonas. The sequence goes on from JAJFIU010000093.1 coordinate 1,459, forward strand.
TATTTTCCATGGATATCAGTTACAAGCGTCTTGTGTCGTTTATTGCCCTATATGATACGAGAAGTTTTGCGGCGACTGCCGTCCAATTGGGCGTAACAAAGTCCGCTATATACAGCTCGCTACGTCAAATGGAAGATTCGCTGGACTTAACGTTATTTGAGCGAAGGCCCGGCGGTTTATCATCTACGACATTTTGCGCTTTGTTGGCGGGCCATGTGAAACTAGTTTTCTCGCAAATTCGCCATGCGGTCGAAGATATCGCTAGTATAGAGGGTGTTTTGCGCGGCCATGTGACTTTGGGTACGCTACCATATTCACGCACCATCTTAACGCCGCGCGCGATTAACCGATTACTCGCAGAACATCCGCAGCTGAATGTCTCAACTGCAGAAGGTCCGTATTCAATGCTAGAAACGTCCCTACGGAGCGGTGATCTGGATTTTATTATTGGGGCGGTGCGGCCTATGGACGAGACTACTGATCTAGTGACAGAAACCCTATTTGAAGATCGTCTTGCGGTGATTGTTAGCAAAGGACATCCCCTGGAAAAGGAGCATGATCTCTGTCTTTCCGACCTGCAAGGATGTAGCTGGGTATTGCCGGTTAAAAATACACCCTCGCGGCTGTTGTTTGATTCTATTTTGGAAATGCACGGGCTGGAAGCTCCCGAACATATTATTGAAACAAGTTCCCTTTCAACCGTACGCGGCTTGTTGCTTGAGAGTAACCGAATAGCCCTGCTTTCAGAGCATCAAATCTATTTTGATCAGAAGTTTGGCATGCTGACTACCTTGCCGATTGAATTGGAAGATACATTTCGTCCTATTGGGGTTACCATGCGCGCCCATACAGAGCTATCGCCGGCGTCTTATCTGTTTTTGCGGTGTTTGCGCCATGTGGCTACAGAGCTGACCAATAGCGCACAAATTTCCTGAAAGTGTAGGACTGCCATAGTTGACTGCCCCCCTGGTATGTATAGGGCGGTGACAAATTAGACCACTGAAGCGGCGATTTTGTATTGCTGCGGGCGGCGTAAAAGTCTGCCACTTTTGCTCTCCTTTATTTGAGGGAGGGCCGGAGGATTTATTCAGTGGATTTATACAGAAGAGTTCGCCTTGCGTGTCACCAGCAAGGTATGAGCAGCCGCGAGGCTGCGCGTCAGTTCGGGATTAGCCGGGATACAGTTGCCAAGATGTTGGCCTACAGCGCGCCGCCGGGCTATCGGCGCACAGCAGAGGTTCGGCGACCGAAGCTTAATGGCTTCACCGACATCATCGACAGCATTCTGGAATCAGACCGCCAGGTGCACCGCAAGCAGCGCCACACTGCCAAGCGGATATTTGAGCGCTTGCGGGATGAATACGGCTTCCAGGGCGGTTATACCACGATCAAGGATTATGTTCGGTCACACCGCCGTACCCATAAAGAAGTGTTTGTACCCCTGAGCCATGCTCCGGGGCACGGTCAGGCTGACTTCGGCGAAGCACAGGTCATCATCGGCGGTGTCCAACAGAAGGCCCACTTCTTTGTGCTGGATCTGCCGCACAGCGATGCCTGTTACGTCCGGGCCTATCCGAGGGCTGTGAGCGAAGCCTGGCTGGACGGCCATAATCATGCCTTTGCCTTCTTCGGGGCTGTGCCGCAGTCGGTTGTTTACGACAATGACCGGTGTCTAGTGGCGCGAATCATGCCGGACGGCAGCCGCAAGCGTACGGACAGCTTCTCGGGCTTCCTGTCACACTATCTGATCCGGGACCGCTATGGTCGCCCGGGCAAGGGGAATGACAAGGGCAAGGTTGAAGGCATGGTCGGTTATATGCGCCGTACCTTCATGGTGCCGATCCCGTCCTTTGCCAGCTTTGCTGCCTTCAATGACTATCTGGAAGAAGCCTGCCGGAAGCGGCAGTCAGATATCCTGCCTGGCCACAAGACCAGCATTAAAGATCGCCTGCAGAGGGATCTGGCAGTGATGCAATCCCTGCCAGTAACGCCGTTCGATGCTTGTCACAAGCAAGCTGGACGGGTCACATCGCTGTCACTGGTGCGTTACAAGGGCAATGATTATTCGGTCCCTGTGGCCTACGGCCACCGGGAGGTATGGGTACGGGGTTATGTGGAGGAAGTTGTCATTGGCTGCGGGGGTGAAGTCGTCGCTCGCCATACCTGGTCCTATGATGAGGCAGACATGGTCTTCAATCCCCTGCATTATCTGCCACTGATTGAACGCAAGATTGCCAGCCTTGATCAGGCAGCACCGCTTGACGGCTGGAAACTGCCGGAAGAGATACTCAAACTGCGCCGCTTGCTGGAAGCCCGCATGGGCAAGGCGGGCAAACGGGAATATGTTCAGGTCTTGCGCCTGTTGGATACGACCGACATGGACACGCTGGCAGCAGCAGTCCGCGATGCCCTTCGCCTTGGCGCTATTGGTTATGACGCCATCAAACACCTGGTACTGTGCCGGATAGAGCGGCGACCGGCCCGGCTTGATCTGGAGCTGTATCCCTATCTGCCGAAAGCCACTGTCACCGCCACGTCGGCTTCAAGCTATATGTGCCTGATGGGAGCTGCGTCATGAATGAGGCCCCACAGATACTACTGGCTCATCATCTCAAAAAGCTGCGCTTGCCCACCTTCCTGCGTGAGCACGAGAAGATCGCCAGACAAAGTGCAGCTGAAGGCATTGATCATGTCGGCTACCTCACACGGCTCGCCGAGCTGGAACTGATCGATCGGGAAACCCGTATGGTTGAACGGCGGATCAGGTTGGCGAAGTTCCCGGCGGTCAAAAGCCTCGACAGCTTTGACTTCAAGGCCATTCCGGAGCTGAACAAGATGCAGGTGCTGGAGCTTGCGCGCTGCGAGTATATTGACCGCCGTGAGAATATCATCGCTCTTGGCCCCAGTGGTACCGGCAAAACCCACATCGCCCTTGGACTGGGTCTGGCGGCTTGCCAGAAAGGCCTGAGTGTCAGCTTCACAACGGCGAGCGCTCTTGTCCATGAACTAATGGAGGCGAGGGACGAGAAGGCCTTGCTGCGCTTCCAATCGAGGCTCTCCAAATGCAAGCTTCTTATCATCGATGAGCTCGGCTTCGTACCGCTGAGCAAAACCGGGGCAGAGCTCCTCTTTGAGGTCTTCTCACTGCGCTATGAATGTGGCTCCACCATCATCACCAGCAACCTGCCTCGATGAATGGACCGAGACCTTCGGGTCTGAGCGCCTCACCGGTGCCTTGCTCGACCGCCTGACGCACCACGTCAACATCCTCGAGATGAACGGCGAAAGCTACCGCCTCGCGCAAAGCAGGTCCAAAACCAACTCAAAATAATCGCCGAAATATGATACCCGGGGGCATGCCCCCGGGTATCATATCAATAACAACAAAAGTGGCCTGGTTTTAAGCCGCCCTGTGGCCTGATTTTGCTCCGCCCTTGACTGTTCCCCGTCAGGTCCTATGGGGCCAAAGTTAGCGATTGCATAAGAGAGGATTTTGATTTCATTTAAAGTGACGTAAGGAACGTAAAATGAAAGCTAAATCCACGAAGTCGAAGGGCGGC
>JAJFIU010000094.1 GCA_021774695.1 Alphaproteobacteria bacterium
GGTCGTTTAACCGGATAACCCGTCCACGCCGAGAAGTGGAGGCAAACATGAGCGATATCGCTGGCCCTCCAGCCCCTAAAGAAATCCAGTCGCCAATTCGCGGCGCGGACAAGGCTGCACATGTCGCGAAAGACCCGAACAGTCAAAACACCCGTACCGGTGACCAGTCTCGGGAACAGGCCCCGCGCGATCAGGGCGAGGCTCTTAATAGCCGTGACCCCGCGGTATCCATAGCTTCTTCAGCCGCCCATCTTGTATCCGGTCAGGAAATTACAGAACCGATCACTAAGATTGACGCAGAAGGTCGCCCAATCATTGTTACGGAAACCGTCACTTTGGCACTCAAACCTGATGCAGGTTTACAGCCAAATGATACCGTACATCTGAAAGTCGTCGACGCAGGCAAGCAAGTGACAGCTGATTTACTGCGCCAAAACTCACTGCCCGTCGACCCACCGATACGCCTAACCTTAACCGTGATTGAGGTGCATACCTCTAACCAACCGCAGACGGAGGGAAGCCGGGCAAAGCCGCCGACAGCACTTGATGCACCTTATCGCAGCCCGACGGCCGCCCAAAATGCTGCCGCGAACAATCTTGGCGGCACAGTTGATTACACCGCCGATTTAACCGCGCTAATCAGCGGGAAAAATCCGATCCCCACTATTCCCGTAGACAACAAACAACAACTGATTGAGCCTGCGCCCACCAACGCGCTCTCGAGCAGGTCTGGCACAGCTATCGCTAGCTCAGCGGACCTTGCAACCCTTATACAACAGCAGTCTACTACAGCAATCAAGCCGCCGAGCGACCAAGTGCAAAAACCAGTGAAGTCCCTGACGCCGTCAGCGCCGCTCACACCTTCTACAACGACCATTTCCGCCGTGCCCCAAGCGGCTACAGGCCCCGGCATCGGGCCGATTTTGAACGGTGTTTCTGTCTCTGGCGCGCCTGCGATCATCCAATTGTTGGACCCGTCAATCAGTTCTGTCTCGCCCACTGAAGTTGCCTCGGTAACAAGGATTCAAACAGTAACCGCTGCAGAAGCCAGGGCTTTACCTATAGGGGCATCGGTGTTCAATATTGGAGGCACGGCCAGCGGCACTGCGACAGGCGAACTTGCAAAGGTCGAAACAACTCGCGGGCAATTTATTCTGCCCGCAACGGACGCCGCACCAATAGCTGGAGAACTTGTGCGCGTGTCAATTGGTTCCGATCCACTTCCACCCTCAGTCTCGGCAGTAGAACAAACAAATGATAGTCAATTCCGCGCGCTGTTTATTGAAGATAAAGCCGGTGCCCTGCCCGCAAGGGTTGATGTCACGTTTGTTAACAAATCAGGTGGGGCGGCAGCAGCCAATGCTGGCTCTGCGACGATCACGTCAGTACAGACAGTCTCAGCATTCTTCGGCGCGGACGGCCCGAAAACAGACTTGAGGCTTCAAACCACCCGCGGCGACATATCGCTCACTGTACCATCAGGGGTGCGCCCGCAAGTAGGCGATAGCTTGAAGATTATGTTTCCAAGCAATACCGCCCTACCGGAAGTTGCACGCCCAGTGGAACCGCAATCTCATGCCCCAACGGAGACATTTAACACAGCGCCGACTGCGACCGCGCAGATTGCCTCACATGGTGTGGCATCCGAGGTACCCAACATTTTGACCAATTGGCCAGCGATGGAAGAAAGCCTAGCAGCATTAGTTGGAACCAATTCATCTGCAGCCGCCAACTTGGTAGGGAAAACGGCACAAGGCGGCAGCAAGTTAACCAATAGCCTTATGTTTTTTTTGAAAGCTGCTGGACTGAGTAACGGCGCAAACTGGATGGGAATTGATGTAGAAAAAGCGTTGTCCCGCGCATCGCAGATGTCGTTGAGTAGCTTGCGTTCAGATATCGGCCAAATGGCAACCCTGGCCGGAGAGACAATTGGCGATTGGCGCCCCATTTTGATACCCTTTGACGCTCGCGGCGGCGACGTGCCTTTAGTGGCGCTCTTGCTAGGACAAAAGCCGGAGATTGACCCTGATGCACAGGAAGACAAACCAAACTCGTCCGAACAGGATGATGACGCCGCCCAGAGATTTATTTTGCAAGTTCAGTTTTCTGTGCTGGGGGATATACAATTAGACGGTAACATTCGAAAGAAAACGTTCGACCTGGTTGTGCGCAGCATAAATGACCTGCCTGCGACATTGCAGCGAGATGCATCAGACCTATTTTATGCTTCACTTGCTGCCAACGATTTCACTGGTGGTATTGAATTTCGCCAGCAAGAAACATTTTCAGTAGATGCTGCGGCCTTGATTGAAAACCGTTTACGCGGACGTACCCCCGAATAAACCTGCCGGATCGATTGATTAGATTTCGTTGATTTTTTCTCAAGCGACGCATTAGTAAATACCGCTTGCTTTCTACCAATACGGCGAAGAAAGTGGCAGCCGGATCAACAACCGTTTCCTGTCTGGAAAAGGGGCAAATTATGTCGATAATCATTGGGTTTGTCGCCTGCGTTCTAATTTGGGGCTCAACCTGGTATGCGATCGAGTTTCAGCTGGGCGAAGTCGCTAAAGAATGGTCTGTAGTATACCGATTTGCCCTGTCAGCTGTACTGCTGCAAGCTTGGTGTATACTGCGTGGCTTGAAAGCTAACTTTGGCCCGCAAGGCCACATAGCGGCAGCAGGAACTGGGATTTTTCTTTTTGGCATCAATTACTTGCTTGTTTACGCAGGCACGGAACATCTCACCTCCGGCTTGGTCGCTGTAGCATTCTCAACATTGTCCCTAATGAACATAATATCTGCTCGTATTTTTCTGGGGACGCCTGTTCATTTGCCCGTACTAGGGGCCGCGGTACTAGGCATTAGCGGGTTAGCCATGGTGTTCAGCAATGAGATTGCGCAGTTTTCGTGGGCTGATGAAACAATGGTAGGACTTGCCTTTTGCCTTTCGGCGACGGTAACAGCTTCACTAGGCAATACAATTGCGGCATCTGACAATGCAAAGGCATTTCCGATATTGCCGTTCACGGCGATGGCACTGTTTTATAGCAGCGGCTTTAACATTTTGGTCGCGCTGGCATCTGGGCAACCAATGCTGTTCGATAGCAGCAGGCCTTACATCCTATCACTATTATATTTAGCAGTGTTTGGAACTGTTATTGCCTTCACAATCTACTTGTGGCTGATCGCAAAAATCGGTGTGGCACGGGCGGGCTATATTTCCGTCGTCATGCCACTGGTCGCGCTGACCATTTCAACGATTTACGAAGGATTTGTCTGGTCGGCGGCAGCACTCGCCGGCCTGGCACTGATCATTATCGGCAATGCAATGATTATTCGCCTGAAAAACGATAGCAAACCTGCAACGGCTGTAACGGCTGCGACCCCCTAGGAATTATTCGTCCTGGTTTTGCAAAGCAGCGTGAACATTGTCGCAGGCTTCAGCAAGGACAGTGCAGATAAAATCGATTTCAGCGCGCGAAATAATAAACGGCGGGCACATCACCACAACATTGCCGACCGGGCGTACAATCAAACCCTGCATCAAGGCGGCCTGCCCCACATGGTCGCAAATTGCCAGTTCCGCCGGATATTGCTCGCGGGTTGCTTTGTTCTTCGTCAGTTCAATCGCTGCCATCAGCCCACTGGTCCTGATTTCACCCACAAGTGGATGATCGCCCAGCGCGGCCTTCAAAGATGCTTCAAGATAAGGCCCTTTGTCATCGCGCACAGCTGTTACCAGCCCTTCTTCTTCCAGTAACAAAATATTTTTGAGAGCAACCGCACAGGTTACCGGATGGCCCGACGTGGTAAACCCGTGCTGAAGCAGGGCTGAGCCGCCTTCAATTACGTCGGCAACTTTGTCCGAAATTACCGTCGCCGAAACAGGCAGATAAGACGATGACAGCCCCTTTGCCAGTGTCATAATATCCGCTGAAAATCCGAAGGTTTCCTGCGCAAACCAATGCCCGGTTCTACCGAATCCAGTGACCACTTCATCTGCGATCAACAAAACGCCGTATTTGCGGCAAATCCGTTCAACTTCAGGCCAGTAAGTTGCTGGCGGCACAATGATGCCCATGGTGCCTTGCACCGGTTCACCGATGAAGGCTGCAACATTCTCAGGACCAGCTTCCAAAATTGTTACTTCAACCGACTGAGCGGCAATGATACCAAATTCGTCTGGTGTCAGGTCTCCACCTTCTCTGTACCAATAGGGTGCTTTGGCTCGCAGAATGGTTGTGCTGTCAATGAACCCAAATTGAGTTGCCATCTCGGCGTTGCCGTTTAACGCAGCTGTGGCAATGGTGCTGCCGTGATAGGCATAATCACGGGTGATGATTGCCCGTCTTTTTGGTTCGCCTTTGGTTCTCCAGTATAGTGCGACTAGTTTAAGCGCGGTTTCCACAGCTTCTGAGCCAGAGTTTGAGATGAAAACCTTGTTCATATGGGCGGGGGCCAAAGATGCTATCTTCTGCGACAGCGCAGCCGCATACGGGTTAGTTACGGCAGCGAAACTGTGATAATAACTGAGCTTCTTCATCACATGCGCAGCCGTTTCGGCCAGTTCTTTGCGGCCATAACCAATGTTAACGCAGCCCAAGCCAGCCATGGCATCGAGCAAGCGAATATTTTGGCCACTGACATAAACCCCATCAGCAGAATCGATCATGAACGGCGGTGCCATCCTAAGTGCTTCTGCAGAGGTGAAAGAATGCATATGATGATTGCGGTCAAACTCTTGCAGTTGATCCAGCGTCAAAGAGCCCATTAAATCGGCTTGAATGCTCACTGTGTTTCTCCGTTATATTGCTGGGACTTCATCTGAACGTCCGTTGTGCTCGAACCCGGTTGGCATTTGATGATGTTGGCGCAAACATTCATGGAACGGGCGCGTTTTCAAACGCCCGTCGACCAAGGTCATCCAGCTCATTTTGTTCCTGACGGTCTATTTCTCTGCGGTATCTGTCCTGCTGTCGCCGTTCGGCAATCTCGAATGTTTTCAACTCTTTGAAAGCATCTGCCACCACATCTTGTTTTTCTTCAATGTCTTGATCCTTGCTGCGGATGTCATCCACAATCCAGGCTCTTTTTTTACGTGCACCTTCGATGTAGGCACCCAGCGTTACCGATCCCAAATCGCTGTGTATCATTGTTTTTTGCGCCACCATTTCCGCGTCAAGATTTTCAAGCGTTTGAACAACTTGAGCGCGCTCATCCAACAACACGGCAAGCTCCCGCCGGTGTTCGTCCAGCTCCCACTTGCGAAACCGGATAATACCGTCCAGCCGGGCCATTATTGATCATCTTCCATCTGTTGCACTACCCTTGCCCCGCCAATTCAGCCAGATGATCACTGATGATTTGCGCTGCCGGCCCATTTTCAAGGATCGCCTGTAACTGGTCGTACCCTTCCTGCAACGGTGTATTATCGTCCTTCCATTGCCCCAGATATTCTTCCAGCGCGGGGTTATATTGGATTGCCGCGTCCACATCAGGGTTACTGCCAACCCGGTACGCGCCGAGGCGGATCATTTCCTCCATGTCGGAATAGGTGGACAACAAGCGCTTGGCTTCACGCACCAACATATTCTGGACATCACTGTTACAGCGCGGCATCGTCCGCGAAATGGACTTCAAGACATTAATTGCCGGGTATCGGCCCCGCTCGGCAATTGCTCGTTCCATGACAATATGGCCATCAAGTATACCGCGCACAGCGTCGGCAACCGGTTCATTATGGTCATCGCCTTCCACCAGCACGGTGAACAGCCCGGTGATGTTACCCGACCCTCGAGGACCCGGGCCAGCGCGCTCAAGCAATTTTGGCAGTTCCGTAAACACCGTGGGCGTATAGCCCTTGCTTGTTGGTGGTTCGCCGCCCGCAAGTCCGATCTCGCGCTGCGCCATCGCGAAACGAGTTACGCTATCCATCAAGCACATCACATCGGCGCCGTCGTTGCGGAAGTGCTCGGCAAGCGTCATGGTCATATAGGCAGCTTGCCTGCGCATCAGTGCGCTTTCATCGGATGTGGCCACCACAACAACCGACCGGGCCAAACCATCTTCACCGAGGTCATCCTCGATAAATTCCTGGACCTCGCGGCCCCGTTCCCCGATCAGGCCAATAACGCTGACATCCGCAGACGCGTGCCTTGCTACCATCGACAAAAGCACCGATTTACCGACACCCGATCCAGAGAAAATACCCATGCGCTGGCCGCGGCAACAACTGATGAATGTGTTAAGAGCCCGGACGCCCAGGTCTATTTTTTTGCCCACTCGCTGGCGGCTATGAGCGGGCGGTGGTGTACCGCGCAGCAAACGAGGTGTTGGCCCGTGCCGAATAGGACCTTTTCCGTCGATCGGCTCACCGAGCGCATTTACCACTCTACCTAGCCATCCGTTGGACGGGAAAACAACTGGTTCAGACTGTGTTACCACAGCCCTACAGCCGACGCCGATGCCTTCAACTGCACCGAACGGCATCGCAAGCGCTGTCTGGTGTCTAAAACCAATAACTTCGATGGGAACACACCTGCGATCACGGGTTTCAACTTCAAGCCGCGAACCGACTGAAATATATTGACCAATGCCAGCCAGTTCTACCAACAGCCCGCGAACACCCGTAACGCGTCCATAACGGTTTTCCGTTTGGATTCTATCAATCTCTCTTATAAGGCTTTGCACCAACTACCCCTCGTTCGACGCGCACAATACCCATGCGTCAAACCGATTGTAGGCAGTTCACGTTAACTATAAGTAAAAGAGCAACAAGCTTTCTTGCGGCTTTATTTCTATTTTTTCTTATTTTTTTTATTATTTTGATCTTTTCGTTAACCTTCGTTAACTTTTGTTAAGCATAATAAGCCTGCTTGGGGAAAATATTGTTGTGATTCGCTGATCTTCCTGGTCGAATATCAGCGTATTTTGCATCGCGGTGACAAAACATAAACGGGGACCAACAATGCGCGTTCTTCTTATTGAAGATGATCCAACGATTAGCCGCAGCATCGAATTGATGCTGACATCCGAAGGGTTTAACATCTATTGCACGGATCTTGGTGAAGAAGGCCTAGATCTTGGGAAGCTCTATGACTATGACATCATATTGCTCGATCTGAATTTGCCTGACATGCATGGCTATGATGTGTTGAAAAAGCTTCGGACCGCCAAGGTCAACACACCGATTTTGATTCTTTCCGGTTTGAATGAAATGGAAAACAAGGTCAAAGGCCTTGGTTTCGGCGCGGACGATTATTTAACCAAACCTTTCCACAAAGAAGAATTGGTTGCCCGCATTCATGCTATTGTCCGCAGGTCAAAAGGCCATTCCCAGTCGATTATCAACACCGGGAAATTAGCCGTTAATCTGGACACCAAAACGGTTGAGGTTGAAGCAAAACGGGTTCATCTCACAGGCAAAGAATATGCGATGTTGGAGCTTCTTTCCCTTCGTAAAGGCAGTACCCTTACCAAAGAGATGTTCCTTAATCATTTATACGGCGGAATTGATGAGCCTGAATTGAAGATTATTGATGTCTTTATTTGTAAGCTGCGTAAAAAATTATCAGCGGCGTCCAGCGGGCAAAATTATATCGAAACAGTTTGGGGACGCGGTTATGTGCTGCGTAACCCGGTGGACGATGTGCAGGAAGCCGCGGCCAGTTAAAGTCTGCGTAATGTAATGAAAAAAACCGGCTTATGCCGGTTTTTTTTGGTTAGTTGCTGCGGCGGAATTTTACTTCAGGCCCATCAAATCTTCTGCCTGCCCGTTGGTGGATACATACATGCCCCGATGCCC
>JAJFIU010000095.1 GCA_021774695.1 Alphaproteobacteria bacterium
CGGATTAATCTGTCATGCCGCAAACACCATGGCTGAAGCTTTCGAGCAGATGAACCGATATGCCAAGTTGGTCATGGATACAGGTATTGATAATGCCGCCCAGCGTTTCAAATTGACCCCTGAGGGCGAAAACGTATGGATTGAAGATTGCAGGCCAAACCCCAATATGTTTCCTGAACTTACCGAAACAACATTCTCAAGATTTATTGGTGACTTCGACCGTTACATCGGCGGGCCGCGCCCCTTTAAGGCATTACATATAACCCACCCACAACCAACCCATGCACAAACTTACAACGATCTGTTCTGCGTGCCTGTAACATTCGGTGCGGGGAAAAACGCGCTACTGGCAGACAAAAGCTGGCTCGCTATTAGCTTTGCGGACCAAAACCGATACACTTTCGGCGTCCTCAGCAAACACGCTGAAGCGCTGATGAAAAAACTAACCCTTTCGAACACGCTGCGCGGTCACATTGAACAAATGCTCTTGAAAGTGCTTCACACTGGAGATGTTTCAATGGAACAAGTCGCCGACCTAATGGGCGTCAGCAGAGCAACACTTTTCCGCAGGCTTAAGTCTGAAGGGATTAATTTCGAACAGCTCCTTGATGAGCTTCGACGTACCATGGCGTTGCATTACCTCGAAGGCGGCAAGGCAACGGTAAACGAAGTTGCCTATCTAATTGGCTACTCAGAGGCCAGCAGTTTTTCGCGAGCCTTTAAGCGGTGGACTGGAAAAGCACCTTCTAAATACAAATAAACACAGTCATTGAACAAGCTCTCAAATAGAGCCCGCGACACGCTTGCCTGTAGGGGCTTGCGGGGGCAAAAAAATGACATTGCCTTCAACTGACATTGCCTTCAACAAAGAATAACTTTCACTCTTGTTCAATTAATTTTCCGTATAGAAAATATGGCTACCAATGACCGCGCTAACATCTGCGTCCACTAGATAGGTTGGCGGTTGGATTTCATGGTGATGGAAATAGGTTGCGCCGTCGGTGATATCCCATAACAAACCCAACTGAGCAAATGTCGCCAGCCGGACCGCGCGCCTGTATTCAGGATCACTTTCATCAACCGCTTCCAGTTTCTTTTTGTTGGGGTCGTCTGAATTATAGGCCGAAAACTGAAAAGATTGCCGGGCAACACCGGCCAGGCTTCCAGGAAAACGAGGGTTATTTTTACGGTTAGCCATAACGTTAAGCACAGCCTGCATGCCGCCGTCCGGCTCGCCGCGCGCTTCGCCCCAGGCAACACGGGCTGCCCACTCGATATTATGCTTGCCGTATAGCCATGAAGCACTGGCCGCAACCAGCACCATGCCTGCAGCAGCCAACTTGAATTTGGTTATTAAGCGCAATCGTCGCATACAGATTTATATAGTGTGTGCGTCGCTGGATTTCACCCCCAGCGCATATAGCAGACGACCGGCAATCAATTCTTTTTGCGTTTTGCCTGAAGTTCCTCAATCGGCACAAAGTCGAAATCGAAGCCAAAATGGCGCGGTCCGATAAGCTCGATACCTTTTTCACTACGCCATTGTTTGGCGGCAGGCACGCCGACCATGGCAACTTTCAGCCCCATGGGGTAACCACCAAGCCCGCCGTCTATTATAATAGACTCGCCGGTTTCCGGGTTCAGATTATAGATATAATCAGGCGATATGGCATCCAGTTCACCGTCCAGCCACGTAACGATATTCTCGTTTTTGACGTATATTTTGTAGGTTTGGCCTTCATAGTCGCCGGTGCCGGTCAGTTCTGCATCAACCCAGTTGAAGCCCCGGTCACCGTTTTCTTCGTTCTTTGTCACCACACCCTCGAACAGCATGTATCCCTTGGAAACCTCAACAAGTGCTGCGATGGGGTCTTTGCCTGCCTCGCGAGCCTCACGCACGGTTTTGCCGAACAAGATAGCCTCCGACAGGTTGCCCGGTATCACGCCGCGCTCAAGCTGCGCACCGGACATGGGGGCCATGGTTATGGTTGAGCTACCGCCGCTGGCAACAGCGATCGCGCGGCCGATGTCTTCAACGCGGTATTCGTCAACAGCATGCCTGATGATGATTTCGTCGCCCCACTTTGTGATAATCGCGGTCGGGATTGACGCCGTTCCGTTAATCCACGGGATTGACTGCTGCACTTCAGGAACTGCCCGGCCGGTTATGCCCGCATCAAGCGTCGGGATGCCCATATCAGCGGCGATCAAAAGCGCGGTCGCGGTGGCACCGGCCGCTTCAGCGCGCACAAGGGCGGTGAATTTTTTGCCCATATGTTCGCTAAGCAGCTCAATCACCCGAATGCTTTGGTTCGAAATAGTGGGCAGCTTTTGCTTTGCGGTGCGCTCGATCACATGCTGCCACGCGCCGCCACCGCCAAGCCCCTGAACCGCTACCACCATGCCGTCAGCAGGGAAACCCTCAGTGGAAATAAGCTTGAATTGTTTGCCGTCAGACAGGGCCTTTTTGATGTTTGCAATAGCGTCATCGGCCTCGCAGCCGCGGGTAGACTGAATGCAGGCACCGATCATCAGGTCGACCAATTCCTGCTCGCTCAGCACGCGTATTTTCGGCTCTTGCGCGTTGACCGCCACGGCGTTCAACCCGAAGATCACAAAGGTCAAAGATGTCAGCGTAAAAACAAAAGAGTTTTTAATACATTTTAACATGGTCATTAGTCGCCCCCGCAGACTGTTTCTAGTAAGATCAGTAATGATGCTGCAGGCTACCCGAAAGCGAAAAAAATGTCGAATTTCCCAATTGAGCATTCCCTGCGTCTTCCTATGCAATCCCGCTTTTTTCAGGCATAAGCTATTATGTATTAACCTAGAAGAGAGGGTAGCCCGATGAGCAAAACCAGAGCACGTGAGCGAAAGAAAAAGAGATTAGCCCAAATGCACGCCGCAAAATCCGCCCCGGCGGCCGCGCACGAGACGGGAGAAGACCATACCCCCACGGCTTTCGTAGAGCAAAAACATGGCCCAGGAAAATTTGACCCTAATTCAAATACTGGCGGCAAAAGCGGGGGCGGTAAGAACATTCCCAATTTGGCTGCCTCTAGCCGCGGTGCTGCCCGGTCTGGTTAAGCATTGGCAGGTAAGGGGCCGATCGGGGGTTAAAGGCGCGACAGCCGTCGCGCATTAACAGCTGCCTCTATCTTCTTTTATTACCGCTTCCTGCTCCGCCGTAGTCATCACCTTTTTCATAAGCTCTACAATTTGTCCGGCTTCCGGTTCACTTAGAGTGCCAAAAAAACCGTCGATGATGCCTTGCTTCAACTGCCGAATTTCAACAAGGGTATCTTTGCCCAGGGCGGTAAGGTGAACCATGTTGGTGCGCTTGTCGGTTTTATCTTTTTTTCGAATGATATGGCCGCCTTGCTCTAGGTTTTTCAGCGCCCGGCCAGCGTTGCTCCTGTCAACAAACAGCAGATTCGATAGCGTATCCTGGGTCGCGGTGCCTTTTTCTTGAGCCAGCAGTATCAAAACGCGCGCTTCGCTGTGATTAAGGCCCAGCTTTGCAAACTGGCGTTCCGCACACTGGTACCGCCTGCGGGCCAGTACACCTATAATTTCAAAAAGTTCAGGGAAGCTTTGCAAAGCCATCTCCTTCTTGACATTGGAATCACAGTGATTATATATGCGTGCGCACGCATATAAATGTATCTTACTAAGGAATTGATGAAATGACTAGCATAGAAGCAACTGAAATACTCGGCCCAATGTACAGGAATATTTCCCATGACGGCAAGTTGGCGCTGGACGAACTTGGCCTTGCGCCGGGGGCGGCACTGCTTGACGTGGGCACAGGCGCCGGGAAATCGGCAATTTTCCTCGCGAGCAACGGTTTTGATGTGACAACGGGCGAACCCGAAACCGATACAACCCACTATGCCAATCTGGATTGGGCAAACAACGCGGAAAAAATGGGCGTGCGCGAGCGCATCAGCTTTGTACCATTTAATGCCAGCCAAATGCCGTTCGGCGGTGCCAGCTTTGACGCTGTGTTTTTCTTTGGCGTGTTGCACCATGTCGATGAAGACCTGCGGCAAGCAGTATTGGCAGAATCGCTTCGCGTGGCAAAAAATGAAGGGGCAGTAGTATTTTTTGAACCGCGCAAGGAGACACTTAAAAAGGTATGGACGAATGACCCTGGCCACCCCGAAGCCGTCAATCCCGCAGACTATTTGCTGGAGCCTAAAAGGTCGGTGCAGCATATCGAAGGCCGGATGATGGATATTTTTATCGTCAGGAAATAAGCACGAGCCGAAGCATAAACTGTGCCCCAGCATATTTAATTGGGTGTATAGTTTCCCTGATTGTGGCAAAGAATAGCTAACCGTTTTTTGGGGCCTCGGCTCAAATTATCACTGACTAAATATACCGGAGACATACTCATGCCTGTTCGTAAGCTTGGCCTGGTTTCGCTACTCATGCTGTTCGTTTTTGCCTTGGCCCCAAGCCAAATAGCCGCGCGGGCAGGGGAGCTTTATACCGCGTTCCCCGAAACCATCGATGCGGACGCGACATATGTTTTTTATTCGCACGGCTTCATTGTGGAAGGCACCAACCCCACGCCGGTGCACCCCAGGTTTGGAACCTACGATTTCCCGGCGATTAAAGCCGCGCTGGCGGGAGGCGATTTCAACCTGATCGCCTACCACCGACCCGAAGGCACCAACGCTGGCAAGTTTGCAGGCAAACTGGCAGGCGACGTAAAGCGCTTGATTGCGGGCGGCGTGCCGGCTGAAAACATCACGCTTATGGGCTTTTCGCGCGGCAGTATGATAACGGCGATGGCGTCAAGTAACCTGGCTATGTCTAAGCTGAACACCGTGATCATGGCCATATGCGGAGACTGGATAGCCTCACGGCCGAACCTGAAACTCGCTGGGCGTGTGCTTTCGGTTTATGAGACATCAGACCGCTTTGGCACCTGCAAGGCACTTGCCGAGCAAAGCGGCGGTATCACCGGTTTCACCGAGATTGCCATCAGCACCGGCAAAGAACACGGGGCTTTCTTCACCCCGCGCGCGGAATGGCTTGAGCCGGTTATGAAGTGGATTGAGGGAAAATAAACATGAGTTGCGCATACTGGCTGCAGTATTTTTACTAGTTTCGGCAACGGGCATTTGGGCTTTCAGTAGCGCAAGCCTACCTGAAAACCCGAAGTTTGAAATCTCACTTGAGGCTTTGCGTGCCGAGGTGCAGCAGCATGGCCGCGCTGACAGCGTTACCATACATATTGTTGCTAAAGCGGCACGCTAAGTGTTCTTCTGTATTAAGGCTTTGGGTTTTTGCTCGCAAAAAAATAGGCGCCGAGCAACGTCGCGGGATCATCCGCGAGATGGGAAACAGCTTTAAAACGGTGAGTGCGTTGCTGGTCAAATAACCGTGCGGCCATTTACCATACCTTAAGACATTGCAGGCTAAAATCGCTCTTTGGGGGTCGCAAAAGAGCAGGTTTTTATGCGCTTTTTTCGACAGAAAACGATAAAATTTTCTGATGGCAAAGCTAGCCACTGTTTCGGTGCGCTGGGCGCGTTTGAAATCATACGCTCGAAATCAAAACAACATGACAACTCCAACTGAATGCTGCGCCAGTTAATTACACCCGTGCTGTCAGCATTACTTATGCTGGTCATGGCTTTTCTTTTGTCTGTCATATATCTGACAAACCAAATGGATGCCAACGTTGCGCAGCAAGAATTGCGCCTATTGAAGGCGGAGCTGGCATCACGCCTTAAAACTCTGGAACAATTAGCTCAGGACGTTGGTTCGTGGGACGACGCTTATATCAAAGGTGTTCAAGCTTTTGATAGTAACTGGCTGGATTTATCGATCGGCGATATCGTAACGTCAATAACCGATCTTGATGCGATTTTGCTTATTGGTCCAAACGGTCAAATTAGTTATCAACGATATTCGGAAACACTGCCAAGTTTGGACAAGGATACTCTCCGCCAACTCCAGTCAGAAATAAAACTCAAGATCAATGCTAAAGTCAAAAGCGCGCAGACGGTTGGTGGATATCTGGCAGCCAGTGGACAAACAGTGTTGTTTGGCACCAGCACTGTCTGGCCAGTTCGCCACGACCTGTTGGAAATCGCTCAGCAGACCGATGGCCGCAGTGTTTTTGTTTATATGGAACGGCTTGATGCTCACAAACTTGAAGCCATTCAGGAGAAACTGGATTTAAATCCATTGCGACTGATTAGGGAAAGTGCCGATGACGGAAAATCTTGGGTGCCTATTAGAAATGACGTTGGTCTGACATGGCAACCGGAGGCACCTGGTGCAGCTTTTTTGAGATCGATGACGATTCCCATGTTAACTTTTGTAGCGTTGCTTACCCTGATATTTCTTTTCTTCTGGCGGCGCGCTTCTGCGGTGATCCGGCTATATGAACTGGCGGAGAATACTCGATCCGTCTTTTTGTCGGCGGTTGGGCACGAACTCAAAACACCCCTGCATACAATTGAAAGCGGTTCGGAGCTGTTGCGACAAGGTGAAATGACCACTAGTCAACGAAGCTATTTGGAAAACATCTCGAATGCTGGGCACGAGCTGTCAGCAAAACTTAACCAGGTTATCGAATATACCCGCCTCGGGTCATCGAAACTGGAAATTGAAGTCGTGCTTCTGGACGTGAGGGAGCTTCTTGAGGAAGTGTTGGCCAACAAGCTTCGAGGTATTAAGGGCAATAAAATGTCAGTTGCGCTCCGAATACCACCCGACCTGATAACCAAGGTGGCCGGAGACAGAAAAAAACTCGGCCAAACTTTTGATATGTTGTTGACGTATATTCTGCAGTCAATTGAATACGGTGAGGTGATGATCGAACTGACAATTGTGAGTTCTGAAAAAGCACAAGATATTCGGTATCGCCTGACAATAACGGCAAAAGACCAGAACAATGGCAGATTGTTCGCTGATAAAGCGTTGTTAATGGAAGACTTCATCAGCCCGAAAGGTGATGGATCGTTTAAATGGGGCCTTTCAACGGCACAACATATCCTTCGAGCAATGAAAGGAGATGTCGGCATATCAAGGAGCGAAGACGGCCATGGTCAATTGTGGGCCGAGTTCCCGCTTGGTTATCATTCCGTCTCCGCCCCGAACTTTGCCCTTCCCTCCGTTCAGGGGAAACAGGCCCTGATTGTCGACGGTGGCACTTTCGACAGTCATGTTTTGGCAGAATTACTTGCTGCCATCGGTTTTACCACTCAGATTAAGCAAGATCAGGCTGGCGCGGAAGAAGCAATTGACGAAAGGCGGCAGGCAAACAAACCTTTTGAATTGATATTTATTAGCGACTTCATTGGAAGTGCAAGCGGCCTGAACGTTGCCAGGCGATTAATGGTTAAAACAGGCCCGCAAGATGCCAATTTCGTTCTCATGTCGAACGATACATCCACATGCGATACTTCCATACTGCAGAACGCAGGGTTTGCGGCGTTGATCCCGCGGCCAATTTTCCTGCGTAACCTCAGGAGGATCGTCGCTGACCTATTTGAACCGAACTTGGTCGGTGGACTAGATGGGTCTGCCAAGATAAGTTTAGATGACGAAGCCGGTTTAGCGGGGCTATCTGTCCTTATTGTTGAGGATAATTTTGTCAGCAGGGCGTTGCTGAAAAAAATTGTCGAGAGCTGGGGATGCCTGGTCAGCGTCGCGGAAAATGGGAAACAAGCTGTTGAAGTGGCTGGCCGCCGCGATTTCGATTGCATATTAATGGATTTTAACATGCCGGAAATGAATGGGGCTGCAGCTACCCATAGTATACGAGATATGGGACAGAGCATTCCAATTATTTTTCTGAGTGCCGCATCCGACCAACACGATATTGATCAATGCAAGGATGCCGGAATGACGGATTTCATTAGCAAGCCTGTCGCGCCCCTAGTTTTGAAGAAGCAACTAGTAAAATGGGTGCTTCAGGCGTAATTCCAGCTTATCAATAATAAACCTAAGGCCATACTGTTCCCTTGCGGCGAAGAACGGGCAAAAACGTCGCGTAGATTGCTCATTTAGATGAAGGCTTTAGAATTTTGGCGCCTGTATAATATAAGCGCCGATCTCGCTCTCGCCCACCGCTCTGCTGGCCTCCAGCCGGTGAACGCCCTGAATTAGAACCAAGCGTCCCTTGCCTTTGCGGACTTTAATTGGCTTTTCCTCGTCGCCGTTGAGCATTCTCTCAACGATTTCATCAACCTTGCTTTGGTCCAGCTCGTTACGCCGGGCGGTTGGGATATAAATGTCCTCAATCTTCACAGCGATAACTTTTAGCATTTTATTTCCCCGTTCGGTTGCGCGCTTTCAGACTGTTACACATTTTGTTTGCTGTAACCAAACCCTTAAGGCCAATCAGAATGAGTCGGCCACTTCCGCTTTCAGCTAGAAAGTGACGAAAACCGGATTTTATTTCAAAGGAATAGGCCGAAAACGGACATTGGCTATTCAAAACGGACATGGGCTATTCAAAACGGACATGGGCTGCTCCCTGCCTTGCAAACTCTGTTGCTTCTATTATGGTCGGCTCAAGGGGAAAATAATGTCAGACGAAAATGATAGCCGGGCCTATTCGCGCCGCGGCATCAATAAGCTTATCACCTTGGGACCACTAGGGTTGTTATTGAGCGGTTCATCTGCCCTTGCTTTTGCTTCAAAAAGCACACCATTGCACTTCAATAGCTTACTGGATGTTGCCAAGTTAATCGAGAATAAGCAGCTCCGTCCAACCGTCTTAACTCAACACATGCTAGACCGAATTGATGCTGTGGACGGCGAACTCGGCAGCAGCAGGATTATGTTTCGGCACGGTTGGTACAGATACAGGCGGGTCTATTCGCTATCCGGCAGCGACAAATGGTTGTGTTGGATTGAAACCAACTTACGGCCGGGTTAGCCGGTACGGTGTTTTTGCCTTGGCGGAATCAATGGATCACGTAGGCCCCATGACAAGAACTGTTGGTGACGCCGCAGTAATGTTTGAAGCGATGGCCGGCTATGATGTCAACGACCCGACCTCTTTGAATGAGCCGGTCCCTGCCGTTTTGGGCGAGCTAAACAATGGAGTTGCTGGGCTTAGGATTGGTTTCGATGCGAGTTACGCATCCTTAAATGTTGAGCCGGAAGTAGCGCAAGCGGTCAGAAATGTTATCGCCTTATTGAAAGGCCTGGGTGCGGAGATAGTGGACGTCCAAATGCCCGATACCGCCAATACCGGCGGGGCGTGGGTTGAATTGGAAGCAGCCGAAGCTGTTATTGCAAACAAGGCGATTTATCCGAGCCGCGCCGATGAACTTGGCCCGGAGTTTCGCGCTGTTCTTGAATACGGCCAGCAATTAAGCCCCGCGGATTATGCCCGGGCCGCAAAATTGCGTGCTGAATTTTCCGGTCGGTTCAATGCAATGTTGGCAGAAGTGGATTGTTTTGTTTGCCTTCATGACCCCCATTCAGGTTGACGGCAATTGGACTATCATCATGGGCGTGATGTCGGGTTGGTTAAAGGGTGCAGTAGCGCCGGTTCTGGATGAAATTGTCCTGGCGATTATTTTAATCAGCGCAACTGTGCCGCTCTTAGTCCGAGCATCAAAACCAAATTGGTCGCGAGAAGGAACAATTGCCGGATCCCTGTTCGACGTTTCCTGGGTGTGGATTGCCATTCGAGCGTTGGGCGCGGTAATCGGCATAATGATTTATTTGAATGCCGGACCCGAACCGATCATCCATGCGGGTACCGGCGGCGAAGCTTACGGGCTATCCCGTGAAATTCTGGCGCTCTTCTTATTCGCCGGATTACTGATGCCATTCCTCACCGAATTCGGCCTGATGGAATTTTTCGGCACTATGTTAAAGCGTCCCTTCTCTGTCCTGTTTCGTCTGCCGGGCCGCTCGGCCATTGATGCGCTGGCAAGTTGGCTTTCAGCGTCGACAGTGGGCGTGTTGATTACCATCGGCCAATATTCAAACCGATTTTATACCAAGCGAGAATCTGCAGTAATTGTATCAAACTTTTCGATAGTTTCCGTGCCTTTCGCCTTGGTTGTGGCAAACCAATTGAACATTGGACATATGTTCATACCCTTTTATGCAGCGGTAGTTGCGGCGGGCTTGGTGTGTGCATTAATTCTACCTCGTATTCGCCCTTTAAGCCGCATACCCGACGACTTCAGATCGGGCGGGGAACCGCATTCGCGAGACGACGATGAAACCGGTTCATTGTTGGCACAGGGGCTGCGCGCAGCTGCGAAAAGAGCGCGGTCAGCGCCGTCGCCTTTGCAGTTGGGCCGCAGTGCAGTGAAAAACGTTCTGGATGTCTGGATCGGCTTGGTTCCCTCGGTACTAGCTGTAGCAACCCTCGGCATGGCGTTGGCAAATTTTACCCCAATAATGGGTTATCTATCCTTGCCCCTTGTACCCATTCTAGAGCTCGCTGGAATTCCAGAAGCCACTGCCGCTGCACCGGCTTTCAGTATAGGTTTTCTAGAGGTGTTCTTGCCGGCCTTGGCGGGGGCAAGCATCGAGTCCGAATACACCAGATTCATTCTCGGTGCGATGTCTATAACCCAGCTGATCTATATGTCAGATATAGGCATTTTGATCATAAAATCGGAAATTCCGTTGGGGTTTTGGAAGCTGCTCGGCATTTTCCTGATTAGAACCGTGATTGCCTTCCCGGTCATTGTGCTGATCGCCAAATATGTGGTCTACGCTTGACCCAAACCGCCCCATAGAGGCGCAGGGGAAATGTTTGTCGCTTCCTAACAATAGGCAGCATAACAATGGATGAATTTGGGAGAGGAAGAGACCATGAGATTTTCACCAAGATTATTAGCCCTTTTGTTATTAGCGGTGCCGTTAGCCGCACCTAGTTTCGCGCAAGACGCCGAAGATACACCCGGTGCGGCTGCAGACCGCTTGGCTATCCGCGCCACGCTCGACGGGTTGTACGCCGCCATGTACAAGGTCGATGCTGCGGGGATCATGGCTTCTGTCACACCGCAGTTCCTCCTTCTCGAGGGCACCCTTCCACTTTCTAGTGCTGAGCTCATTGCAAGACTGCAGAAGGGTGGGACTGATACCAAATGGTCTGCCGAGTTCAGTGACTTTCGCACACGTCTTCAAGGGGATGTGGCCTGGACCACACTCAAGAACCACGAGATAGCAAAAGGAAAGGACGGCAAGGAGTGTCAGGCTGACTTCCTCGAGACCATTGTCTTCGTGCGCGACGGTGAACGCTGGCTGATCGACCGCTATCACGCAGCGGAAGAAAACCCCTGGGTCTGCGAAGAATAGTGCTCCCTGCGACGCTACTGTTAACGTAGCTATATATTGCAAATCCGAGATTAGTGAATATCTGCGTATGGCGAAGAGCCAAGAGTCAGCCCATTTAGATTTCTGGGCCTGCAGCGCCGGGCATCATCCGATTCGGTTAGCCCTTCTTTCATAGTTCGATGGTGATCGAAACATTAACACAGATCAATATATAATAATACTCCCAGACAAAAGGAGATGCCCATGATCACATGTTTTATCCAGTATCAAATCGATCCGGCCAAGCGCGCTCAATTTGAGGAATATTCGCGCCGTTGGGGCGAGGCCATTCCGCAATGCGGGGCCGATTTAGTTGGCTATTTCTCCCCTCACGAGGGCTCAAGCACGCTCGCCTACGGCGTTTATAATATCGAAAGCCTTGCCGCCTATGAGACCTACCGGGCAACATTAGCGGCCCATCCTCTAGGCAAAGAAAATTATAATTTCGCGCAGCGTGAAAGGTTTATACTGAAAGAGGATCGAACTTTCCTCAAAATCGCATCACGACCGCGATTGGGCGCTATTGCTCGCTAATCCCCAATGATAGCGATGACCTTTAAACCCAATCCACGAAAGGGACAACGCGGCAAGTATCTGGATATTGCCATCTGTCTGCACCCGGAATTTGAGCAAGTGGAAGGTTCAGGGAAAGACCGCAATCAAATATTCCAGGACCAACGATTAGGGGTAGCGCACGCTGCCCATGACTACGGCAAGTTTGATCGTACCGAGGCACCAAGCGATTAAGAAAAACGGCGCGCTGAGGGTTCAGCACGCCGTTTTGTAACTCAGTGATTGAGAGAGGCTTACTTAGCCTTTTCTTCGGTCTTTTCTTCAGCTGGAGCTTCTTCGGCTTTCGCTTCCTCAGCAGGTGCTTCTTCGGCAGCAGCTTCAACAGCTGGCTCTTCAGCGGGCGCTTCTTCAGCAGGTGCCGCTTTCGCTTCAGCAGCAGCGGCTTTTGCAGCAGCTTTTGCTTCGGCAGCTTCAACTTTAGCGGCTTCAGCAGCTTCGGCAGCAGCTTCTTTGGCAGCTTTTGCAGCTTCTTTAGCAGCTTCAGCAGCTTCTTTGGCAGCCTCGGCAGCAGCTTCAACTTTGCCCTTCTTCGCTTCGATCAGGTCCAAAGCTTTTTGGCCCGGCTTGCCTTTATTCGGGTTGTTGCGTGTCTTGGCTTTGAGCATGCCAGCAGCCTCAAGGAAGCGGCTCACACGATCAGACGGCCGTGCGCCTTCGCTCATCCAATGCTTGATGCGATCTTCAATCAGTGTCACACGGTTTTCGTCGTCTTTCGGCAACATTGGGTTATAAGTGCCAACTTTTTCGATGTAACGACCATCACGCGGCATGCGGCTGTCAGCCACAACAATGCGATAATAAGGACGTTTTTTCGCGCCGCCACGGGCCATACGAAGTGCTAGTGCCATTTTTTAGTTCCTTTCAGATCCCGCCGTCATCGGCATGGGGATATTCTCAAGTTGATTTAGATTTCAAGTTCTTTAGATTTCAAGTTCTTTAGATTTCTCAGGCCTCATGCCCGATGAAATTAGTTTGCGCTCCCTTATGAGAGCAATTTGTCAAAGCCCGGCGGCAAACCACCGCCCGGCATTCCGCCCATTCCGCCGCCCATTCCGCCGCCAGGGCCACCACCCATACCAGGCATGGGTGGCATACGGCCGCCTTTACCCATTTTGGACATTTTCTTCATCATTTTTGCCATCTGCATATGCATTTTCAGCAATTTATTCACTTCCTGAACACTAGTGCCGGAGCCAGCGGCAACCCGCTTTTTGCGCGATGCATTCAACAACTGTGGTTTTTTGCGCTCCTGCGGTGTCATCGAAGAAATGATTGCTTCCTGGTGTTTGAAAACCTTGTCATCAACACCGGTTTGGCCCATGGCACCTTTCAACTTGCCCATACCGGGCAGCATACCAAGCACGCCCTTAAGACCGCCCATTTTGGACATCTGCTGCAGCTGTGTGCGCAAATCGTCCAGATCAAAGGTACCCTTGGCCATCTTCTTGGCCATTTTCTCGGCGTCGTCTTTATCGATGGTCTCGGAGGCTTTTTCCACAAGGCTAACAACATCGCCCATGCCCAGAATGCGGCCCGCAACGCGCTCAGGGTGGAAATCCTCAAGCGCATCCATTTTCTCGCCAGTACCGGCAAGCTTGATCGGTTTGCCGGTAACCGCCCGCATCGACAGCGCGGCACCGCCGCGCCCGTCACCGTCCATCCGGGTCAGCGCCACGCCGGTGATACCGACCTGGGCATCAAATTCTTTGGCGACATTCACCGCGTCCTGACCGGTCAGGCTGTCGGCGACCAGCAGTGTTTCAACCGGCGCCGAGATATCACGCACAGCTGCCACTTCGGCCATCAGGCTTTGGTCAACATGCAACCGACCTGCGGTATCAAGGATAAGCACGTCAAAGCCCTGCAGCTTAGCGGCGTTCATGGCGCGCTTGGTAATGTCAGTTGGCAGCTGGCCCTCGATGATCGGCAGGGTTTTCACCCCGATTTGCTCGCCGAGGATTTTCAGCTGTTCTTGGGCGGCCGGACGGCGCACATCCAGCGAGGCCATCATAACTTTTTTATTGTCTTTTTCAGTTAGCCGCTTGGCAATCTTGGCACTGGTGGTAGTTTTACCCGAGCCCTGCAGACCAACCATCAGGAAAACAACCGGCGGCACACCGATAGTGTTAAGCCCCATCGCTTCCGCGCCCAGCATTGCAGTCATTTCGTCGTTGACGATTTTAACAACCTGCTGGCCCGGGGTGACCGACTTCAGAACTTCGTGGCCAATGGCTTTCTTTTTAACAGCCGCCACAAAATCTTTAACAACCGACAAGGCGACATCAGCCTCAAGCAAAGCAACCCGCACTTCGCGCATCGCTTCGGTTACATCTGATTCCTTAAGCGCACCACGGCGCTTAAGCCCATCAAAAATACCACCGAGTCGATCTGATAGATTGTCAAACATCTATATGTCGTTCCTTGTTAATTCCGAAATACCACAATAAAAACAAAGCACTGTATCACCAGTGGGCGAAACTCGCTAACTGGTGGGCACCCCGCTTGCGGCGTATTAGGTGCGTTGTTCTATTCAGTTTCCTATCGGAAAGTGTCGCCCGTTTAATTGGTGGCAGGGGTTGTGTCAAGGAAAACCCGCTTGAAACCGGCGGTAAGACAAAGGTTGACCTTATGCGTCACGTCCGTCCAGCAGTTGGTTTACTGCCGCCCGAAGCGCCGATGCGTCGATGGGCTTGCCGACAATCGCCGCAATGCCGTGCGCACGGTACTGGGCCTCAACATCCTCGCCAGTGTTTGCGGTCAAAGCAATGATCGGCGTATGCGCTTTATCGGCAGTCATTGCCTTGATGGCTTTGGCCGCCTCAACGCCGTCCATCACCGGCATACGAATGTCCATCAGGATAAGATCAAACGGGCCACCCTCTTTCACTTGCCCAACAGCTTCTTCGCCGTTGCTGGCAACTGTTAACCTCCAGCCAAACTTTGCGGCGAGTTTTTCAACCAAAAGCTGGTTCACAATATTGTCTTCTGCCAACAATATATGCGGTGCCGTCTGACCAGACACGGCGGGTGTATGTTCCTGCATTTTCGCCGCAGGGTCACCGGCAATATTTGGCGCAGCGTCGGTTGAACGCGCCTCTGATATGTCAGCCGTTGGCAGAACTACATCAAAACTAAAGGTCGAACCCGCGCCAACACTACTTTGAACCGAAACGCTGCCATCCATTCGGGTTGCCAGCTCCTGACATATTGAAAGCCCCAGACCGGCACCAGCTGCGTGACTGCCCGCCGTTGCATCCAATTGTTCAAAGCGCACGAACAATCGCTGTTGATCCCCGGGGCTAACACCTGGGCCATTGTCTTGCACGCTGATGTGAAGGGAAGCCATGTTTTTCTTCTGTCCGGTTGGTTCCACTTTCCCGATTGGTTCCACTTTCAATGTCACCACGATTTCGCCGTCAGCGGAAAACTTGATCGCGTTATCCAGAAGATTGAGCACAATCTGACCAATTCTAACGGGATCTCCCTTCAGCGACATGGTCACTGATTTAACCCCCAGCACCTTAAGAGATAAAGATTTACCCTCAGCCTTGCTGCGCAGCAAATCAACAACGTGGGTGACAATGGTCGATGGTGAAAATGTCTGCGAGGTCAGCTCCATCTTTCCCGCATCCAGCTTGGCAATATCAAGCAGGTCATTGACCACAACCAACAGTGTTTTCGCGCTGAACTGCGCTGCGTCAACCGCTTGCCGTTGATCCCGGTCCAGTTCGGTTTCCGACAGGAAATCCATCATACCCAACACCCCGGTAAGCGGCGTGCGCAGCTCGTGGGTTGTGTTGGAAAGAAAAACATCCTTGGCGGCATTGGCCCGTTTTGCTTCCGCCGCAGCCTCGCGAACTACAATAATATTTTCCTGAATCCGCTTGGTCGCCTCAACCAGTTCGCTCGCTTTTCTGCGGTTTGAAATCAGCAAAATTTCACTATTGTAGACTGTGCGATACCGCAGGAGGAAACTCAGTACGGACAACACTGCCCCCGCGATGTACATAAATACAAAATGCACAGTATCCGGACCCGGCACCCAAATCAAAACCGATAAATACAAAAGACTGCAAATGGATAAAATGCCAGTATAAACCCTCAGTGACAGGGTGGTAAATGCAAAAGCAAATAGAGCTAAAATACCATTGGTGAGTTGGAGCTGGTCACCGGTGAGAAAAATATGGGAATAAATCGCGTTAATTGCCAAAAGAGCCACCGGCACATATGCTATGTGGCTTTGCGCCGCGCGTATCTTTCGCGCATGTATCAAAATATATAAAGTACCACTTCCCAAAGCGGCAAGCGCACTACTGATCATCAAGGGTAGACGAATGTCCTCGGCAAGGACAAAAAAATGCGACAAGGTAATGAAGGAATAATATACAAACAGCACAATCACTATGGTTCTAAGCTGCCTGAGATAAATTCTATCAATACCGCGCCGCACTCGCGTCGCCGTGTCCTTTTTCCCTAGTTGTTCGACCTCAAACTTTACCATCGAAGTTAATCTACGGCATGCTTGGTGATTGTACGATAAAAATCATCCAACTTGATCGGTTTTGCGATCGAATCGGTCATGCCGGCAGCCAGATACCGCTCCACATCGTCAGGCATGCAATTTGCTGTCAGGGCGATTATCGGCGTGGATTTATTGAGCCCACCGGCAGCCCTTATCTGCCTCGTTGCTTCTTCACCATTCATCACCGGCATCTGGATGTCCATCAAAATCACATCAAAGGCCTGGCTCTCGGCGCGGTCCAGGGCCTGTTTGCCGTCAGTTACAAATTCGGCCACCCAATGTTCGCTTTCCGTCAGCTTTCTGATCAGCATCTGGTTAACCGGATTATCTTCAGCCACCAGTATTTTTAGTGGATTTTCGAGGATATTTTCCGCCAGGGCTGTGTTGTCTTTGCGGCCCGAATTGTCTTCGACAGGCTCGGTGCTTTTCTCCAGTGTCAAATCAAACCAGAAACTGGAGCCCCGACCATACCGACTTTCAACCCATATTTTGGAACCCATAAGCCCCAACAGTTCCTGGCAAATCGACAGGCCCAACCCTGTTCCGGCGTGCCCGCGTGTTGACGAACTGTCAGCTTGTTCAAACCGGGCAAACAGCCGAACAACATCGTCCTCTGCAATGCCAACGCCGGTATCCTCAATGCAAAGGCGCATCGAAATAGTTTCAGATGTTTCCGACAATATTTCCGCCGACAAAACAACCTGTCCCTCTTCGGTAAATTTGACTGCATTACCCAGTATATTGAACAATATCTGGCGCAACCTCGATTGATCTCCCACCACGGGCGGGACCGAGTTCTCTGGTAGTTTAAGAGCCAAGCCAACACCTTTGGCTTTGGCGCCAACGGCCATCATTTCAGATACTTCAGACAACAATGTCGCCATATCAAACGGAGCTGGCACCAGCTTCAATTTGCCCGCACCCAATTTGGACAGGTCCAATATATCATTAATCACAACCCGTAGTGTTTCCGCACTGGTTTTGGCAGTGGTCAAATAGTGCCGTTCCTGAGAACTAAGAGAGGCTTTATCGAGCAAGTCCACCATCCCCATTAACCCGGTGAGCGGAGTGCGAAGTTCGTGGCTCATATTGGCAATAAAATCGTCTTTTGCCTTTGATAGCTGTACAAGTTTTTCGGCCCGTTCCTGGTTTTGCAGATTCAGCCGGGCTTGCTCGCGGATGGAATTATAACGAACAATAAACCCACCATATGAAATCATCATGGCGCCGATACCCACACCGATGAGTTGCCCGCTCTCGGACCCCAAAATATTATAGGCTATGGCAACGTGAAAAATTGTTGCAAGACCGGTCAGTAACCAGAAAACCCACGGCAGCATCGAAACCACACTGAAGGCCATAATAACCAACAGTCCGCGCGTCAAAATGTTCGGGTCTCCGGTTAAGATAACATGACAATAAACATTCAGAACCATAGTGATCGCGATCGGGATCGGCGCCAGATAGATATTGCTGGCATCTATTTTGCCGCGCTTTTCCTGCACATAGGTCACCAATAGCAAAACAACCACTGAGGCATTTGACAGGTGAAACATCCATGCGATATCAGCTGGTGCCGAAATAATATCCCGCACGATGACCAGCAGATAATAAGTAAGAGTTAGGGCCCAAAGGATAAAAAACTGACGATAATAGAGCTCACCGACAATGGCGCGCACTCTGACCCGAGTGGCGGGGTCGCTCTCGTCAAGCTGATAGGGAATATCCACAGGGTAAGCGCGCTTATCC
The DNA here is from genome assembly GCA_021774695.1 of Alphaproteobacteria bacterium. Lineage (GTDB taxonomy): Bacteria > Pseudomonadota > Alphaproteobacteria > Sphingomonadales > Kordiimonadaceae > Kordiimonas. The sequence continues at coordinate 18,164 of JAJFIU010000095.1, forward strand.
AATGGTGATCCGTTTTCCGTCATGTCTACTTCTCGGCCGATTTATCGACACCCCGGTTTACAGTAATCATAATAGCGGATATCCACAACAGGCGACAACCAACAAAACGCCGTTGGTTACCTATGGATGATTGATTGCACTTATTAGTATCGGAGCCCAGCATTTATGTCTCAAATCAGTACAGTGCAAAGCCGCCCGCGAGCGCGCTACCAAGACATTGGCCTTATGTTGGGCCCTATCGTCTTTATCCTGCTGTTGCTGACAGACAAGCCTGATGCGATAAATATGGATGCGTGGCATGTAGTTGCGATCGCTGCTTTGATGGCCATTTGGTGGGCCACCGAAGCCATTCCCGTTCCAGCAACCAGCTTGGTGCCGCTCGTACTGTTGCCTATGATGGGCATCTCCAGCGCTCGGGAAGCCTCAAACCCCTACACTGATCCGGTCATTTTCTTGCTGCTTGGTGGCTTTATCGCCGCCATGGCGATGCAACGATGGGGGCTACACCGACGCATCGCCCTCAATATTTTGGCGCGCGTCGGCGGGCACCCCGCCTCGCTTATTGGCGGCTTCATGATTGCCAGTGCTGTTTTGTCCATGTGGATATCCAACACTGCCACCACACTGATGATGGTACCCATTGCCCTCAGCGTCGCCGAAACTGTGCTCGGTGATAAAGTTTTTGAACACCGTTTTACCATTGCGCTCTTGATAGGCTGCGCCTGGGCCTCGTCAATCGGCGGGCTTGGCACCATTATCGGCACACCGCCAAACGCGTTTGTTGTTGCCTTCATGGAGCAGGAAAACGGCATCACCATCAGCTTTCTCGACTGGATGCTTTTTGGGGTTCCTGTCGTATTGGTCATGGTCCCGGCGGCGTGGATTGTGCTGACCAAAATCGTATTCCCGCTCAAGGCCGATGAAGCGATGGGCGGCGACGCCGTGATAAAAGACCAAATTAGCAAGCTTCCCAAAATCAGTGCAGCAGAAATGCGGGTATCGCTGGTTTTTGGGGCCATGGCTATTTCATGGATATCGGTTGAAACGGTCAAAAAACTCGACGGTTTTGAAGGTTTTAGCAATATGGTTGTTGCGATTGCCGGGGCGTTGGCGATGTTTCTCATCCCGGCTAAAACAAAAGCCCGGGATCGGCTTCTGGACTGGGAATCTGCGGTTAAATTACCTTGGGGGGTTATCCTTCTGTTCGGCGGCGGCCTTACCCTGGCGGCAGCGATTAAAAAAACCGGCCTGGCAATATGGATCGGCGAAAGCATGTCAGCGCTGGCAACAGCACCGCTGGTTTTACTGATTTTGGCGGTTGTCGGCTTGGTGATTTTTCTAACCGAACTGACCAGCAACACCGCAACAACTGCGGCGTTAGTACCAGTTTTGGCGGCGGTCGCAGCTGTGGGCAATATTGACCCGATGATGCTGGCGGCACCCACCGCGATGGCGGCAAGCTGTGCCTTCATGTTGCCGGTGGCCACCGCCCCCAATGCGGTTATTTATTCCAGCGGCCATGTCTCGATCCCAACCATGGCGCGGGCTGGGCTTTGGTTGAATGTAATCGGTACTTTTCTGGTTACCGGCGTGTGCTACGCGCTATTGCCGATCATTTTTGGATAGAGGTTTACTGCCTGCCTTCAAACATGGCCTGAATATCTGCGTGGGCAACCGCCTCGCTGGCAAAATCGAATGTACCGCGCTCTAACATTTCGCGGCCAGCCTTGATAAATGCGCCCAGCGCAACCCGCGCCAACGCACCACCAACGCTTATGCGCTTCACGCCAACTCGCGACAATTTGGCTGCGGAGAAATCTTCATCAGAGGGTCTGGCAAGCACGTTCACCGGCAAGTCCACGTTTGATATAATCGACACAACGTCCTCAATCTTGGCAAGCCCCGGCGCATACAACACATCCGCGCCAGCTTCCTGGTATGCCTGTAGTCGTTTGATCACATCGTCGATTGAACCGTGCCCCACAAGAAAGTTTTCTGCTCTCCCGGTCAGCATAAAGTCGTGGGGCAATGCCGCCTTAGCTTCGACGGCTGCAACCATTCGGTCTTTAGCGGCTGCAATACTGTATAGAGGCTCGTCCCGGCCACCGTTGGTACTATCTTCGATAGAGCCGCCAACCAAGCCCGCTTGGCCAGCCATCTTGATGGTTTTCGCAACTTCTTCGGGGCTATCGAAAAAACCATTTTCCAAATCAGCACTAACCGGCAGGCTAGTCGCCGCAACAATTTCGCTCGCATGCGCCATCATTTGATCGCGGCTGATGTTATTGTCCTGCACGCCGCGCGAAAAGGCATAGCCTGAGCTGGTAGTCGCCAGCGCCTCAAACCCCAATTGCTGGAGAATAACCGCCGTTCCAACATCATATGGATTGGGGATTATGAAAGCTTTTTCACCACCATGTAACTGGCGAAATGCCGAGGCTTTGTCCTGCGGTGCAACCAATGTCACCTCCTGTTAATTCACTTGCCCATACTTCAATTGCCCATACTTCAATTGCCAAGCCAAACATCCGCTTTACTGCTCACGATTGGCATCGCCAACAATTCCTTATTTTCTTCGCTATAGTTCGCCAAAAATACAGCCCGTTCATTGTCATCAAAGCCCAGTTTGTTGGCGCTTGAATAGTGTCTGTCAAATCGCTTGAATACCGCCGCGCTTACGGCCTGTTTTAGGGCATATTCGGCCTCAATTTCCCCACTGACACCTGATTGCAGGTGGCCTAAAACATCGTTCACCCAATCTGCTCCTCGCCAACCAATTTTGGCACGGTTCATGGCAAGCATGAAACCCAACTCTGCAGCCGAGCTGCGGGTATTGCCGGTAAGCCGCCGCTGCGACAGCTTTATGGTGTTGTCGCCGATCAAAAACTCCAATGCCTCTGCTCCAGCAGTTGGCTTGGGCCAAGCCTCCAATATCCCAACCGAGGGCGCTATTGACGGCGGTGCGCCGTCGAATGCACGGACCAGTTCAAGCCAGGAAATACGCGTCCGCGTCGCCGCTTTGATGAAGTCGTCAAACCCCATCGCCAAGCCGCGCGCAACCCGGAATGCATAGACCGATTCCAGATAATGGTCCTGCCTGCGAACCACCAACCGCGGTGCAATGGTCAAGGGTTCGCGCATCAACTCAGCAAGTTTAACCAAAGACTGAACCAAGCTGGAAAAATGTGGGTAAAACTGGCTGCTGCGCACCGCAGGCATGGTGCCCATGATATTTTCTTCGCTCACCACCAGTGTTTGCTGTTGCATCCCCTCAATGGAGCGAGCGGTTTTTGTCAATTTTGACCGCCAAACCGGGTTTAAGCTGCGGTAGCGGTGCAATCGGCGCAGGTCAAAACCACCAGCCGCCATGTCGGCGCGCAAAAATACACCAATACCCTCACCGGCAAGCGCCGTATGCTCGCGGCGAAGCAGCGACTGTATTGCGGTCGAACCGCAGCGGTGAGCCCCCAAATGAAGTACCAGTTTTTTCATTGATCCGCCTGAAGCCAATTTTCAATAGCTAAATTCTTTTGCCCAAAAACCACATTTAGACCTCAAAAAGCAACTGCTGCCCCACTCAAATTAGGATAAAAGGAATGCAAAAGGATAGACTCGACAGCGCAACTGCCCATATAAGCGCCAGATGAACGCAAAAACCAACATACACCCATTTGTAAAAATGCACGGGCTCGGTAACGACTTCATCATTCTGGACGCCCGCGGGAGCGGCTTGGAGATGGATGCTGCGCGTGCGCGTATACTGGCGAACCGCCAGCGCGGGGTTGGTTGCGACCAATTGATTGTCATGCGCGCCTCGGATACCAGCGATATCTTCATGGAAATCTGGAACGCGGATGGCAGTCGGGTTGGTGCTTGCGGCAATGCCACCCGCTGTGTCGGACGGTTACTGCTGGATGAAAGTGGTGCCAGTTCGGTAAGCATTCAAACCGATGCCGGAACCTTAGGCGCGGTCGCCGCTGGCAGTGACATTTCGGTTAACATGGGGCCAGCGGTCACAAACTGGCAAGATATCCCTTTGGCGCACGAGGCAGATACCATCGCGGCGGACTATACAAAAGGCCCGTTGTCTGCACCGGGCTGCGTTAATATGGGCAACCCCCATGCGGTATTTTTTGTTGATGACGCAGATGCGATTGATCTGGAACGCTGGGGCGGAGAGGTTGAGACCGACCCTTTCTTCCCCGAGCGCACCAATGTGTCTGTAGTGAGCATATCGGACGGCGTAATCCGGCAACGGGTTTGGGAACGCGGTGCGGGTATTACCCAGGCATGCGGCTCTGCGGCCTGCGCATCTGTCGTGGCGGCCACCCGTCGCGGGCTAGTTGACCGCAAAGCAACCGTTCGGCTGGACGGCGGCGACCTGTCGGTTGAATGGCTAGCAGACGGCAGCGTGCAAATGACCGGGCCAACAAGTTTCGTCTTTTCCGGCGAGGTGGCCCTGTGAACCGCAAACCCGAAGTTATCACCTTCGGCTGCAGGCTTAATGCTTATGAAAGCGAAGTGATGCGCCGCCACGCGGAAGATGCGGGTTTGGGCAATGTCACCATTTTTAACACCTGCGCCGTGACCGCAGAAGCAACCCGCCAAGCACGCCAAAGCATCCGCCGCACCAAGCGGGAACAACCAGAAACCCAGATTGTGGTTACCGGATGCGCAGCCCAAATAGACCCAAAGCAATTTGCGGACATGGTTGAGGTCACCTCCGTGATCGGCAACCAGGAAAAGCTGGAAGCCAAATCGTTCCAGGGCCTAAACCTCACCCACGCCGAACGGGTGCAGGTAAATGATATTTTTTCGGTCACTGAAACCGCCGGGCACCTGATCGATGGCTTCGGCGAACGCTCGCGTGCCTTTGTGCAAATTCAAAATGGCTGCAACCATCGTTGCACCTTCTGCATCATCCCTTACGGTCGCGGCAACAGCCGCTCAACCGGTGTCGGCGAAGTGGTGCAGCAGATTAAAAATCTGGTGCAGCAGGGTTACAATGAAGTGGTTTTGACCGGCGTGGATATCACCAGTTACGGTGAAGACCTGCCCGGTGTGCCGACGCTCGGGGTTCTAGTGCAAAAAATTCTAACGCTAGTGCCCGACCTACCGCGCCTGCGTATTTCTTCCATCGACAGTATCGAAGTTGACGAACCGTTGATGGACGCAATCATCGGCGACCCGCGCCTGATGCCGCATCTGCATTTGTCGTTGCAGGCGGGGGACAATATGATCCTCAAGCGCATGAAGCGCCGCCACTTGCGCGAACATGCCATCGATTTTTGCCAGACCGTGTCCAAGGCCCGGCCTGAAATGGTCTACGGCGCTGACATTATCGCCGGTTTCCCCACTGAAACTGATGCCATGTTCGAAAACAGCTTAAAAATGGTCGAGGAATGTGACTTAACGTGGCTGCATGTGTTCCCCTACTCGGAGCGCGAAGGCACGCCAGCCGCCAAAATGCCGGGTGTGCCCAAGGCGGTTCGCAAAGAACGCGCAGCTGCACTAAGGGCGCTGGGCGATGGGCAAGTTATCAAACTGATGCAAGCATCGATCGGTAAAACCGCTAACGTGCTGGTTGAGCGCGCCACCGAAGACGGCCTGCTCACCGGTCACAGCGAACAGTTCATTCCGGTGGCGATGAAAGCAAATGGCAAGGCTAGCCAATTGGTCGGCTCCATTGTGCCTGCAATCCTGACCGGCATCGACGGCGCAGCAATGACGGGCCAACTTGATAATGCACAACCTCGTAAATAGGTAACCAATATGGCTGAAGAAGAAAAAAAAGGCTGGTTTCAACGGCTCAGAAACAGGGGCAAGGCCGACGCACCTGATGTAGCGGCAGAGGTAACGCCAGAAGTGGTGCCCGAGAGTGCCTCCGAAGTTGCCCCGACAGTGGCGCCAGAATCTGAATCAGAAGCGGCACCAGTTGTCGAAACCGCTGTAGAAGCCGTTATCGAGCCTGTCCTTACACCTATTCCAGAACCAGAACCAGAACCAGAACCAGAACCAGAACCAGAGCCTGAGCCTGAGCCTGAGCCTGAGCCTGAGCCTGAGCCTGAGCCTGAGCCTGAGCCTGAGCCTGAGCCTGAGCCTGAGCCTGAGCCTGAGCCTGAGCCTGAGCCTGAGCCTGAGCCTGAGCCTGAGCCTGAGCCTGA
>JAJFIU010000096.1 GCA_021774695.1 Alphaproteobacteria bacterium
GTGGCAATCGAAGTTATTTTTGTAAATTTTTGCATGTTTTCCAGCCCTTCCTAAAAATCGCGCACATCGACAAAGTGACCGGCAATCGCGGCGGCGGCTGCCATCGCCGGGCTCACCAGATGCGTGCGTGCACCCGGCCCTTGCCGACTAACAAAATTGCGGTTGCTGGTCGAGGCCACATGCTCCCCCGGCAATGCTTTGTCGGGGTTCATGGCCAGACACATGGAGCAGCCCGGTTCGCGCCACTGGAAACCGGCGTCGATGAAGATTTTATCGAGGCCTTCTTCTTCCGCCTGCAATTTCACCAAACCAGAGCCCGGCACGATCAACACTTCGGTTACATTGTCAGCCTTCTTGCGGCCTTTGATCACGGCTGCGGCCTCGCGCATGTCTTCGATGCGACTGTTGGTGCAGGAGCCAACAAATACCCGGTCCACGGCAATATCGGTGATCGCCTGCCCGGCCGTTAGCCCCATATAATCCAGTGCCTTTTGTGCGCCTTCCTGCTTGGAAAGCTCAGCGAAAGTTTCCGGCGCAGGTACATGCCCGGTTACCGCCACAACATCCTCAGGGCTGGTGCCCCAGGTTACCTGCGGCACAATATCACTGCCGTTCAGGGTAATTTCTTTGTCGAACGCCGCGCCGTCGTCACTGCCCAATGATTGCCAGTGAGCAAGTGCGGGTTCCCACTGCCCTGCTTTGGGTGCGTAGGGCCGTCCCTTAATATAGTTAAAGGTTTTATCGTCCGGGGCCACAAGGCCCGCACGCGCACCCGCCTCAATCGACATATTACAAAGGGTCATCCGCCCTTCCATCGATAGCGCTTCGATCACCGGACCGGCATATTCAATCACATGGCCGGTACCGCCAGCCGTGCCAACAACGCCGATAATAGCCAGCGCCACGTCCTTGGCCGAGCAACCAAGCGGCAGTTCACCAGTGACGGTTACGCGCATGTTTTTGGCTTTTTTGAGCAACAGCGTTTGGGTGGCCAATACATGCTCCACTTCGCTGGTGCCGATGCCGAATGCCAGCGCACCGAATGCCCCGTGGGTCGAGGTGTGGCTGTCGCCGCATACCATGGTTATGCCGGGTTGAGTAAAGCCTTGTTCGGGGCCAATAACATGCACAATACCCTGCCGAACGTCGGTCATGGGAATATAATCCAAGTCATATTCTTTTGAATTGGCCTCAAGCGCCTCAAGCTGCGCAATCGACATATGGTCGGGGTTTTTCTGGTCGCGGTTTACGGTGGGCACGTTATGGTCTGGCACAGCGATGATCGAATCGACACGGTGGATAGGGCGACCTGCCGCGCGCAAGCCGTCGAACGCCTGCGGGCTGGTAACCTCATGCACAAGATGCCGGTCGATATAAATAAGACCAACCCCTTCACCGCGTTCTTCAACCAGATGAAAGTCCCATATTTTATCATACATAGTACTGGGCATGGTTTTTGGCATCTTGGTACTCCGTATCTTCTTGCTCATTCAGTCGTTTTGTTAGGGCCTAGGCTTCATTCGATCAATGAGCTAGATCATCTGAAACACTGTTGGTGCGGCGCACAAAAACGAAAAACGGGAGCAGATTTTGCACCCGCTCCCGTCTTATCTATCCATTCGGGCTTGCGCAACAATTTTAGTGTGCGGGGCCGAATTTTGAAATATTATGTCGCAATTATTTGCGATTAAAATCTTTCTTCTCGGCGATCCGGGCTGATTTACCGGTGCGGCCTCGTAGGTAATATAGCTTCGCGCGGCGAACTTTACCGCGGCGGATCACTTCAATACTTTCAACGGCAGGGCCGTAAAGCGGGAACACACGCTCAACACCTTCGCCGTACGACAATTTGCGTACTGTGAAGTTGGAGCTGATACCTTTATTGGCCCGTGCGATACATACGCCTTCAAACGCCTGTGTCCGCTCGCGGTCGCCTTCCCGGATTTTCACCGAAACGCGCAGGTTATCGCCTGCACCAAATTCTGGAATCACTTTGCCTTCTGTCATCTTGGCAATTTGTTCCGCCTCAAGTTTCTGTATAGTATTCATCTTTTAGTCCTTTGCTTTTTTGTCCCGCACATAGGACGACCACATATCTGGCCGGCGTATCCGAGTTATTTCTTCTGCTCGTTCGCGTCGCCATTCAGCGACTTTTCCGTGATGACCGCTAGTTAAAACCGCCGGTATCTCTTTGCCTTCCCACATTTGTGGTCGGGTATAGTGCGGATACTCCAGGAGCCCGCTCTCAAAACTTTCTTCGTCCAATGTTGCCTCCGCGCCCATAATACCGGGCAGCAGCCGCACCACCGCGTCTAACATGACCTGTGCCGCAGGCTCACCGCCTGACAGAACAACGTCACCGACGCTTATTTCTTCCACTCCGCGGGCCTCAAGAACACGTTCATCTACGCCTTCGAAGCGACCGCAAAGTATGGTCACGCCGCCCGCCTGTTGCCACCGTCGAGCCTCTGCCTGATCGAATGTTCGACCCCGCGGGCTCATGTAAACAACTGGCCAATTTGGGTCTGCATTCTCCGCCGCAGCGTCAAACGCCTTACCCAAAATATCGGCACGCATAACCATCCCGGGGCCACCGCCCGCGGGAGTATCGTCCACAGAGCGGTGCTTATCGCTCGAAAAATCTCGAATGTCCAGCGTTTTTAACGCCCATTTTTCAGCCTCTAACCCGCGCCCAGCAAGCGATGCGCCCAGAACACCCGGGAACATTTCCGGGAATAAGGTTAAAACCTGCGCTGTGAAGGCGGGTTTCACGTGTTATCCCCTTGATCCATTTGACTTTCTGCTTGCTTTCCCACCTGGGTTTCCTGCCACAGAGTGAAGGCAACAGTGAGATATCCGCCCTTGATATCAACCGCTGTTACCAGCTTTTTTCGGAACGGAATGAAGGCATAACGACCCAAACCCTTAACCGGTTCATCAAGAATAAGCTCGATCAGGTCTTCGGAACCGAAGTTTTCAACCGCATCAACAACGCCGATTTTATCGCCGGATTCGTCGCGGGCCTCAAGCCCGATCAGGTCGGCCAGATAATATTCGTCTTCCTCAGCGGGGGCGAGTGCGTCGCGGTGTACAAAAAGCTCCCGGCCAGTAAGCGCCGACACCGCCTCGGGCGTATCGACACCGTCAATATGCACAATGAAACCGTCTTTGCTTTTGCCTTTTTTAGATAGTGAAACTGGTGCCCCATCCGCGCCCAACCGCAAATCAGTATACTTGAATAGTGATGCCGGGTTTTCAGTAAAGGACTTCAGGCGCATATCACCGCGCACACCGTGCGGTGCACCGACCGCGCCGACCTGAACCCAGTCGCCTTCAGCGCCGACACCGTTGTGGGTATCTCGTCTCTGCATCACCGACAAGCCTTTCGCCAACTGCTCATACGTATAACCGGCAGTGTCTAGGTCGCAAGGCAGGCGGAGTCAATGATATTACAGCCATGTAAAGCTTCAAAAAAAGAGCGCAACCACCCCATTTGATGGTTGAGCGAGACCAGTTCACAACGCGGCAGTTCAATCTTCTAAGCGAGAATTGCAGGTAACCAAAACCCTGCGGTAACAGCAAAAATGCCGACGGCCATCATGCCTGTCAAAACAAAAATCAAACTTGCAACAGCTCGTCGATACGGCTGACTTTTCGTGCGTTCTGCGCGGAAAAAAAGTTCGAGTACAGCAAGCGGCAGCAAAACCTGTGCGAAATTCGCGAACGTTAAAAAAGGCCCGGAAAAGGTTTTCGCATCTATACCGATACCGCCCGTGATTAAAAACCAGCCAAAAATAATCAGCCGCAAAAACCAAACTGCACTTACCGCCATGAAAAACCTCAAGGCCCAGCGGCGATGCGCGGCAAAATTTCGCTTGCGCACATAATAAAGCACAATGGGCATAAAGACCAAAACCAGCACACCACCAAGACTGGTGCCAATGTCTTGCTGTATACTGCCAATCAATCGCTCGCGCGACCACCCCAGGTACAGCCCCGCGATGCTGACGACTGACGCGGCAACCAAGTAGAAGCGTCCACTCCACCGGTGAAGTCGTGGTACCCTGCTACGTACAACAGGCATTAGTTGAATTTGCCCTGCAGCGATTATCAGCCCGGCCAGAAGAATATGGATCACTAGGGCCATATTCCCAAAACTGTCGCCGGGCACGAAGCCGTTCGGCAAATGCGTTTCCCCAAAGGCCGGGATACCGCCGGACAAGAATTTTCCGCCAAAATAAACCAGGATATAAGCAACAAAAAGCCACTGCCCAACAGCAGTGACGATGAACCATGTTTTGGCAGAAAGTGCTAACCAGTCGCGTGGTTGCTTTGGCCGCACCTCTATAGGCGCAGAATCGGTGTAGTCTGTCATTGTGTTTCCTCGCGTGTACGTTGGGCTTTGCCAACTTTATTATTCTGTCGTAAGCGTTAACCACACAGCGCCAACAGGACAATGACAGGAGAATGCAAAAACATGTCCGAAGCGATCATGCCAACGAACCGGGCGGTCAATCGGAGCAAGCCGAAAGTGCCCACGATTGCAGCAGGCCTGGTAAGGGACCTGCTGACATTCGCGGTTCAGGAAGGAGCCAGAAAAACTGATCTGCTTTCTGCCGCCGGACTGGAGGCCGCTGACCTTGAAGATCAGGATACCCGCATTTCATTTCAGGTTTATATTCTGATGCTGCGTGCAGCGAAGGATCAATGTAAACGACCGGACCTGCCGCTTGCATACGG
>JAJFIU010000097.1 GCA_021774695.1 Alphaproteobacteria bacterium
GTGCCTTCTGAAACAGCTTCAGAATAGTCCACCCCAACATAGTCGATGAGTTGTACCAACCGGTCGCTCGTGTCAGCCTGAGCTGCTGTTGCGATGGCCAACAAAAGTGTCAGCGGAAAAAAGAAATGGAATATGCGGTTCATATATACTCAGCCGTTCTTTATTCTATTTATGCAAATAATAATCATTATTACTTAATTCCGCAACGGTTTCTATGAAAAACCTGGTTCGAATATTCATGATTTTTTAAACACAGCCCCATAGTGGTAAGGCGGAATTTCAACTAGGTCAGTCAATTGAAATCCTACCGGTTCGACCACGGTGCGGACATCTTCGGGTGACATGCGAAGTTCAGTACGAGGACCTCTTGGTTCGCCTAAAACCGTTGTTTTTTCGCGTGGCAGCTTATGCCAATTGATAATGATAAAATTCCCGTTGCGGTTTAAGACTTCTGAGGCATTGCGAACTAGTTCCGTCTGCTCCGGAACGCCGTGGAATGTATTTGCTATAAGGATGATATCGACTTGAACTGGAATAAGCTGAGTCATATCCCGAGCATCACCTTCGATAAAGGTGCAGGAAGGAGCACCGGTCTTCTTAATGGCTTGCTCGGCAAGAGCAAGCATATCGGGGTCGAGATCAACCGCATAAACCTTACCGTCGAGCAAGACAGACATTGGTGTTGTGAATAATCCGTCACCACAACATAAATCAATTGCTGTCAATCCCTCTTTGAGCCCAACATTCTTGAGAACGCCGATAGGGTCAGGCCATAAAGCTTGCCACCAGTTCGAATCAGGCATGGCCGTTGCAGGGAATAGTTTCTCTTGATCTCTCATTTCATTGCTCGCTTTTTATTCTTCCGCTATTGGCTAGATATTGCTGGACATGTACGGATCGAATTTTGGACGATATGTGACGTAGAGCGGTCATAACCGGACATTTACCAGCGAAAGGCTGATCGTTTTGGAACAATCAATTGGCATTGTCCCATTGCCGTGTTTCTAGCGCGGCAAGAAATTCCGAAACAATAAGCTTTGCAAGTTTATTGCTCACCTAGAGCCGATGACCACACTGGTGTTATAAAAACAGCAGGTTTCGCCGTACCGACATAGTCAAGCGGGGGCACCAAAGGTACGCCGCCGTGCACGACTTGACTAATCCATCCTGAAAAATCTATCACTTCGGACTGGTTAGACAGTCATTTCTCTATAAGCTGACGCTTTTCCTCGAATTCTTCTTTATCGATCTCGCCGCGTGCGAAACGATCCTTGAGAATATCGATGGCGTCTTGCCGTAGAGGCGCTGAAGGTGCCGCCGAGTGGCCATGAGCGCTCCCTCCGAGCCACCGGACAACAAGAAAGATGACTGCAACTGCGATCGCGAGAAACAGGATCATCATAATCGGCCCACCAAACCAGCCGTGCCAACCATCACTCCACATCATGGACGGCTTGCACAGAGGGTCTACCGGTTGTGCCCAGACGGGAGAGCCGAGCCCTAGGGCAACCAATAAACCGGTCCCCGTTGCCAAGTAGTTATTCATTTTCGTATCTCCTTGTCTATAGGTCTGGATAATTTCAGTCTTCGTCGAATTTTAGTATACATCGATTCCATTCCGCATTGATTTTGGTCATTAGGATGGGCGTGAAGAACGAGAAAATAGCCTTGGGCCAAAACGCATGTTTGGCCCAAGGTGTTTCCTACAGTTAACTACCGTCAATCTTGATGGTCTGCTCGATATCTGTCACGTAAATCCAGCCTGCCGTCTTCTGCCCGGTCCGCGCATTCTCGACAATGATCTCAATCGCTTGGTTCAATTTCTCATTGTCGCAGACAAGTTCCAGCTTGACCTCGGAGACGACCTTGTCCCCAATCTCGACCGAATATTGCTGCTCTTGGCTATCCAGTGCCTTCAGAAGCCCCAACACATCAACGACCGAGATATATTTGTATCCAGCCTGTTTCAACTCATGGACAACGTCCGATATTCTGTTGCGATGAATGAATGCTTTGATTTCCTTCATGATAGCACCTCGCTTTTTGATGGTTTTTCCATTGGAGCAATGCCTCTAGTTTCCATCCACTCGTAAATAACGGGGAGAAGGACAAGCGTTAGCAGGGTGGATGTGAGTAGTCCGCCAACCACCACGGTTGCTAGCGGGCGCTGTGTTTCAGCACCTACACCACTTGACAGAAGCATCGGCACCAGACCCAAGATTGCTACGCTGGCAGTCATCAACACAGGCCTGAGCCTGAGTTCAGTGCCTTTGCGAACGGCATCTTGCACACTCATGCCCTTTGCGCGCAGTTCGTTGATAAAGTTCACCAGCACGATGCCGTTCAACATCGCCACCCCGAACACTGCAATGAACCCAATTGCTGACGGCACCGAGACATATTGCCCAGTAACGAACAAACCGATGAGGCCACCGGCGGTTGCAAAGGGCACATTGGCAATAATCAGGGTTGCAAAACGTACCGAGTTGAAGGCCGTATAGAGCAAGACGAAGATAAAGAAAATTGTTAACGGTACGATCACAGAAAGCCTGGTAAGCGCCCGTTGCTGGTTTTCAAAGGCACCGCCCCACTCGACCCAATAGCCGGGAGGCATATCTACAGTTGCCTCGATGATTTCGTTTGCTTCCTGCACAAAACCGTCCACATCACGGCCACGCACATCCATTTGGATGACTGCGTAGCGCTGAAGTTGTTCCCGTCTGACAAAGCTATAGCCTTCGGCTACGGTAACATCGGCCACATCCGCAAGTGTAATAATTGCCCCAGATGAAGTCGAGAGTGGTATTGCCTTAATGGCTGCAACTGAAGTTTTGGAGGCATCCTGCAACCGCGCAGTGATATCAAAACGCTTCACGCCAGATATCAAGGTGCTAACAGGCTCATTACCGATACCGGTACGCACAATCGTGAGTACATCATCAGCATTCATACCGAACCGCGCGAGCGCCATACGGTCCACTTCGATGCGAACCTGGGGTTTACCCAAGTTTGCTTCCAGCGAGAGATCCGCTACGCCCGGCACACTTGCAACAGCGTCTTTCAACTCGCTACTGATACGGTCAAGCTCTCTTAAGTCTTCGCCGTAGAGCTTGATCGCAAGCGTTGCGCGCACGCCTGAAATCAACTCTTCGACCCGCATCTGGATAGGCTGGGTAAAGGCAATCACAGCTGTCGGTACAACGACCTCAAGTTTCTCTCGCATGGCATCAGCGAGTTCTTCGATTGAGCGATCACTGGTCCATTCATTATCGGGTTTTAGGGCTGTGTATATCTCCATGTAATTAACATCAGCGGTTTCACCCTTTTCGGCGCGTCCGATCATGGCAAGTGTTGTTTCCACCTCCGGAAACTCACCAAGTGCAGCTTCAATATCTTTGGATATTTTTATCGACTGATCGAGGGATGCGGACGGTATCGACGTAACCCTCCACATAATCGAGCCTTCCTGAAGCTGGGGCATGAATTCTTTACCCAACAGTGGAAACAGCGCGAGACTAGCAATCAACAGTGCCGCTGCACTGCTTACAACTACCTTTTTATGGTCAAGCGACCACGCCAAGAACGGCAAATAGACCTTCTTGATTGAGGCTACCAGAAAGGTATCACGCTCAGCCTTTGGTTTCAGGATCAGCGCTGCCAACACTGGGATGATTGTGAGGGTCAGTACAAGCGAACCCGCCATGGCAAAACTGATATTGAAGGCCATAGGTTTGAAGAGCTTGCCTTCCAGCCCCTCCAGTGAGAAGAGCGGTATGAATACAACGATGATAACGAGAATAGCGAATGAGATTGGATTGGCCACTTCTCTTGCTGCCTCAAGCACCGCCGCTGTGCGGTTCACTTTCTCACCGGCTTCTCGGCGTTCTGCCATCACCCGGAAAGAATTTTCAACCATGACAACCGCGCCGTCGACCATCATGCCGATGCCAATCGCTAATCCGGCAAGCGACATCAGGTTTGCGGACAGTCCCGCGTATTCCATAAAGATAAAGGCGATTAACATCGCCAGCGGCAAGGCGGTGATCACAACTATTGCAGAGCGAATTTCCCCGAGAAACAGGAACAAGACAATCGCCACGAGAATAGAGCCTTCTATAAGCGCATTTTCAGCTGTGGAGATCGCTTTTTCGACGAGATCAGTCCGATCATAAATCGGCTTGAGCACAACACCTTCGGGCAGAGCCTGTTCGGTGATGGCGATTTTTGCCTTTACGGCGTCCACCACATTTTTGGCGTTCTCACCAACCCGGGACAATGCCATGCCGAGCACAACTTCCTTGCCGTCTCGCGTCACAGCGCCAAACCCCAGTCCGCCAGCTTGCTTGACCTCAGCAACATCTTTCAGATAGACGGGCGTACCGTCACTGACTTTGACAACAATATTGCCAATATCAGTTTCACCTTTTACGAGACCAAGACCTCGCACCAGATATTGCTCTGGTCCCTGATCGATATATTGACCGCCAACCTGCCGGTTATTGGCCTCGATCGTCTCCATAATATCCTTGTAGCCAAGGCCGTATTTGATAAGCTTTTGCGGGTCGATCTGAACCTGATATTGCCGCTCCTGGCCGCCCCATGACATTACATCGTCAACTCCAGGGGCCGTGCGCAGGATCAACCGTACCGTCCAGTCCTGCAACGTGCGCAAATCCATATCTGTAACGGCAGCATTGAGTTCTTCGTCCGCCCGTTCAACGGTATACCAGAACACCTGGCCAAGGCCCGAAGTATTGGGGCCCATCTCAGGCATGCCGTAGCCTTCTGGAATACGGTCTCCCACCTCAGCTAGCCGCTCCATCACTAGTCGGCGGGCAAAATATATGTCCATATCATCTTCGAAATAGACGGCGACATACGAAAGGCCAAAAAGACTGACCGAGCGTATCTCTTGCACTGCAGGTAAGCCCGCCATGCCAGATTCGACTGGGAACGTTAACAGCTGTTCCACGTCTTCCGCTGCCAGACCGGGTGATTCCGTATAAATATTCACCTGAATAGGGGTGACATCCGGGAATGCATCAATTGGGATATTGTTAACCGCTCGCACGCCAAGGAGTGCGACTACAACAAATCCGATAACCACCAGAAATTTATACTGGAGGGAAAGTTCAACAAGTTTATTTAACATTATAGCCTCCTTTAATGTCCGTGGCCTTCGCCCATCTCGGACTTCAAGATGAGAGATTTAATTAAGAAGGCGTTCTTGACGACAATTTCGTCGTCTAAAGAAACGCCCGATAAAACCGAGGTCCAATCGCCGAGGGTGGCGCCAACAACAATCGGTGTGGGGTGCAATTCATTGCCTTCAACTTTGAAGACAACCTGCTTCCCGGCCATCAGTACAATTGCTTGGTTTGGAACTGCGATCGTCGGCACGCTTTCGCCCGTCGAAATAGCGACATCAACAAACTCGCCAGGATGAAAATCGTCTGCTTCATTGTCCACTTGCACTCGCACCGCAAGCGTCCGGGTTACCTCGTCAACCTGATGAAAAACTTGCACCACCTGTCCCGCAGTTCGGTTACCATCCTCAGATATCCAGGCGAGCGATCCAATCTCAATATTTGATGCTTTGTCCGGAGACAGTTTGGCTTCGACCCATATCTTCCTTTCATCGCTTACTTCAAACAGAAGGTCTCCAGGTTCAATGAACTGCCCGACAATAAAGTTATCGTTAATAATCGTGCCGTCCTGCGGTGCAACCAGGTCGAATTTACCGATTGCTGCTAACGCGTTGCCGTTGTCTGAGAATTTGACAAGCCCATTTTCTGTCATGCCGTAGGCGAGTACTTTCGCTCGTGCCTGCTGCGCTGCAACCTGCGCTTCAATGAAACGTTGTTCAGAAACAACGTCTCTGCCTAGCCTGGAAGTACGCCTCCATTCATTCTCCGCAAGGATCAATTCGCCCTGCGCTTCCGCCATCTCGACACTGGTCAACGTTATAATAGGTTGGCCTTTTCGCACCGTATCGCCCATGCGGACATGGCGCGCGACAACTTGCGCTGATATGCGAGGCGTTACCTGTGATGTGGCATATTGATTGAGCGTAACCTCTCCGGGTGCGTCAATTGTTTCCACCAGCTTCTGGCGTGTAACGAGAGCAGTGACGACGCCGTTCGCCCGCCGCTCGGCAGCTGTCATTTCGACGGCGTTTTCTTCGCCGTGTTCTTCTTGCTCAGCCGCATAGACCGGCGAGTTCATATAGCCCAGTCCTAAGGACCCTGCATTTAGCGCAAGTCCTGAGGCAAAGAGGGTGAGGGAAAATTTCAAAGATCTATTCATTGTATTGTCTCCAGCCAGGTGCTGATATTGGCACCAGCATTTTGCCACTCGAACCATGCGCTCCAGAGCCGACCGTTCAGCTCTATCGATGCAGTTTCCGTGGCGAATGTTTGATTAAGTTGTACTAAATAGTTAATTGCGCTTATTTCTCGGGCTTCTAGTAGCTGACCAAGAAGAGCTCTTTGCTCGCCAAGCGGTTCGGCTCCATTCTCTTCCCAAACACGCCAGGCTTCGGACGCGGATATGTAGCGCCTCAAGCTCGCGTCGAAGCGGGCTCTGACTTGTCGGTTTACCGAATAATAGGCCTGCTGGGCGACCATAAGGTCAGAGCCAGCGGCCTGAACCTCTGCCTTGTAGCTATTGCGGATCGGAATGGGCATGGAAACCGAGAGGCCAACGAGATTACTGTTTCCTTCTTCCCCAACTCTTAAGCCAACCGTCGGGTCTGGCATGCGATCAGTTTTAGCCACCTTGATACGTGCCCGAGATATCTCTGTTTCGGCAATTGCCAGCCGCATTTCAGGCAGTTTTTCAACAATAAAGTTACTGTCATCCGCGCCGTTGCCAGGAACACTTGGGACACCGTCTAACCTTGGCCAGAAGCCACGGTCTTCACCAACCGTCGCTATCAGCCTTTCGTTTGCATTGGAGAGTGCGGCGGCTACTTCGTTTTTGGCTGCCCGAGATTCCGCCAGTGCCAGTTGCGCGGTTAGTAATTCTGAGCGCGGCATTTCCCCGGCACTGCTCAATCGTTTTGCAAGTGCTAAAAATTTTACACTGAGCGTTTCTTTTTCAGCAGCCACGCTGTGTTTCTGGAACTCGGTACGATAGTTGGCGAGCGCCGTGAGAATTTCAGTCAGAATTGTTTTACGGGCCAAAGCGTAAGCCGCTTCCGCAGCTTCAATTTCAGCCCTTCCAACTCCCGCACGAGCCCCGCGTTTGCCGGACCAGTCAAAGGCTTGAGAGATACCAATCTCTTTGGTGGTTAGCTCCGCATTTTCATACCCAACTGCCAATGCGGGGTTATAGACAGGGCGAGACTGGCCAAGGGCTCTAGCTCGAGCCGCAGACAATGCGGCCTCTGAAGCTTTCAGGGAAGGGTGATCTCCAACGGTTTGCTGGATAAATTCATAGAGGACAGGGCGCTTTTGGGCGTCCGCCAATGCTGCTGTCGACCAGGGCACAAATGCTGTGCAGTAGCCAACGGCTGCAATACCCACAAGGGTACGGCGCATTTTTTTCATGCTTGATTACTCTCAAAAATAGATATTTTAGGCGCGCAAGGCTTAGTATTGATTGCCCCGGTGCGCGTTGAAACTTACTGGTATTATGAGAGTTGGATTGAAGGCGGATGCAGGCCTGGCTTGGGGTGCAAGCCATGTAAAATGTCATCAGCGATAGGCCATGTCACACCTGATAGGGCGACAACATTACGGTTCACGGCTTTGCCAAAGGCCATGCCGTGGTGGATCACATGACAAATACAGTGCAAATCGGTATCGCCGGACGGAGTTTGGTTTTCTGTATCATGAAATGATTCAGCAACATGATTTGGCGGCTCCTTAGAGTCTAGAAAGGCAATATCCAGAGCAGGCGCTGCGACAAAGATAAAGAGCAATAATATTTTAAGGTAACTTGCCATTTACGCTTTCAAAATCACTTTCGAGTTTATGCCGAACACGGCACTTGTACCGGCTGAAACATGCGCTGTCATCAATTTTGACTCGTTGTCGTTAGATGTTGCGCTTTTTCAGCTTCAAGCTCACTCCACGACTGCCGAACAATTTTGGTTGCAGAATGGATGAATAAGCTGGCCATGATGCCCGCAACCGCAAGGTCGGGCCAGGCTGTATCGGTTGCTGCAATCCCGGAAGCTGCCAGTATCACAGCAACATTGCCGACCGCGTCATTTCTGCTGCAAAGCCAGACTGAGCGTACATTGCTGTCTCCATCTTTATATTTCAGGAGTAGAATCACGCTAATCACATTGGCAGCAAGGGCTGCAAAACCAATTGCGCCCATAGTCAAAGCCTCGGGCACGCCTTCGATAAATATCCGGTAGACTGTACTTGCGAGCACCCATGCCGCTATTGCAAAAAGCGATAAGCCTTTAAATAAGCCAGCTTTCGCCCGCGTTGCGATTGGCATTCCAATGACAATTAAGGAAATCGTATAGGTCGCGCTGTCACCGAGGAAATCGAGTGAGTCTGCCAGTAACGCCATAGAACCAGAAGACAATCCGCCCAAAAGTTCAACCACAAACATACCAAAGTTGATTGCGATGATAATTATCAAGATGCGTTTATATGCAGGTGATGAACCATCAAAGTTTTGAGTTGAGCTGCAGCCACAGTCGTTAGACATTTGTCATTTCCGAATCATTGTTAGTTTCGCAACTCAGAACCTACATGCTACAGTTGCTGTAGGAGCAAGGAGAAAATACATGTCGCAGGATTTTATGATTGGCGAGCTCGCGGCGCGTACCGGCTGCAAGGTGCAAACAATCCGGTATTATGAAGAGATCGGCGTGATGCCGCCCGCAGTCCGTGCCGACAACAATCGGCGAATGTATGACGACTCTCATTTGATGCGCCTGACTTTTATCCGGCACAGCCGTGAGCTGGGATTTTCGCTTGATGACATCAGGAGTTTGCTGGCACTTGCAGACCAGCCCGACAGGCCGTGCGGTGAGGTTGATGAGATCGCGTGCAATCATCTAAATGAAGTGGAACGCAAAATCGCCTCGCTGAAAGTTATGGAAAGTGAACTTAGGCGGATGATCAGTCACTGTGCCGGTGGCACGGTTTCCGACTGCCGGATTATCAAGGTGTTGGCTGATCACGACCTATGCAAAGAGCACAGCAAATAAAACGCATAAACGAAACTGTTGCAGGTGCGAAAAGGCCGCTCTCGGTCCCAAAAAGCTTATATTATATCGTTGCATTTTCTCTGGTGAACGCTTGCTGTCAACAGGTCATGCAGAGCGTATATTGTCGACAAACCCGCTGGTCTCCCGCTCCAACTGACTGAATTCAGTCTTCAGGGTCGAAACAATCGCCAGCAACTCTCCAGCGGCCTGACCGTTTTCGTTGGCCGATCCGGTCAATTCATCTGAGTTCTGGGCGAGTGTCGTTACCTTGTCGTTGGCGCTTGAGACGGTTCGTGCGATTTCGCTGGTTGCACTGGTTTGTTCTTCCACTGCTGCGGCAACAGCCGTTGCAATTTCATTGATGGTTTCGATCCGACCGCCAATATTTTCCATTGCTGTCACGACTTTCCGGGTCACCGACTGGACATTGTCAACATGAGAGGCAATATCTTCGGTGGCTTTTGCGGTTTGAGCGGCAAGCCCTTTAACCTCGCTGGCGACAACAGCAAATCCCTTGCCAGCATCTCCTGCCCGAGCGGCTTCAATGGTTGCGTTGAGCGCCAACAGGTTCGTCTGTGCGGCAATTTCGTTAATCAAATTAACAACTTCGCCGATTTTCTCAGCACTGGTCGCCAGTTCTTGCGCGGTTTTATTGGTCTCGTTGGTCTGCTCTACCGTTTCGCTTATCTCGCGCGAAGATTGTTCCATCTGGCGTGCGATTTCGCCGATCGAGGACGAAAGCTCCTCGGTCGCCGTTGCCACAGTTTGCATGCCAGATGAAACATCTTCCGCCACAGCCGATAGGTTTTGGCAGAGTTCGCTGTTGCTGCCTGCGCGCTCCTGAACACCGGTTGCGCTACCGTCCAGCTGCTCTGCAGAGCCCTGCACCACAGCCATTACAGAATTGACCGATTTGTCAAAAGAGCTTGCGAGTTCATGCATGGTGCGCTTGCGCTCAGCTTCTGCCTCAGTCCGACGGTTTTCGTCCTCGGTGCGCTGGCGTTCTTCCATCCCGCGTGCATCATCAGCGCGGCGGCGTTCTTCAGCGTCCGATTTTTCGCGCATTTCCCGCTGCTCGGCCTGCAGCCTGTCATTTTCGATCATCTGTGCGCGGAACTGGTCAAGCGCCATGACCACGGTGCCAAGCTCGTCCCGTCGTGCAAGCGAGGCAATATCAACGGTGCGGTCACCCCCAGCCAGTTTTTCGGTTGCACCCGCGATCTGACGGATGGATTTGCTGGTCATCTGGCCGATCAGCCAAGAAAGTACCGCCACCAAGAAGCCCGCGACAATTGTTCCTATCAGAAAGGTGGTTTTGATGCCTTCGACATCGTCCTGAATAACGGCTGCCCGTGTGTCGGATGTCTGTTGTGCCTTCTGTGACAGGCCGTCAAAAACACCGGACACAATGGCAGCATTGTCCTTGAAGGGTTCAAGAAAGGAGACGGCGCTGGCAAAATCAATCTCAAGCATTGAGGTAACAACATCGATGGCCTCGCCGTATTTCACCAGTTCCGCTTCAACAGACTCGAGCTCGGCCACATTGATTTCACCACCAAAATCACTTTTGATGGCAGCCAACACCTGATTGATGCCTTCAATCTGGCGCTTCAAACCCTCGACACCCGTTTCCAGGTCAATCGTTTCGCTGTCAGCGGCATAAAAGGTCATCAGCCTGTACAGGTCGCCGTCAAGCTGTTTGAATTGATTGTTGGCGTCCTGCAACTGGCGGCTAAGGCGCATGTCGGTCTCGACAATTGCACTAACACCGGTTGCGGACTGGCCCAAGCCAAAGTTGGCATAAAAGGCAACGGCCAGCAGAACCAAAAAAGCAAACGCGGGCGCGATGCTGACTTTCAGCAGAAGCGGCAAATCATTCATTTTAAAAGACATTGTCCGTTTCCCGTCTTGATTGGTTTTGATCATTTCTGCCGCGCCTGTTGTCATATCAAACATTGTATTTGTCCACGTTGGGGGAGAAGCAACACCTCTCCCCAAGTTGGTTTACTCTCTAAAACCGGTAGTTCAACGAAACATTCACCCGGCGCTCAATTCTGGCGAGCGAGGTTTGGCGTGGTTCTTTTTGCGTGATGCCGATGCCCTCAACGGCGAGCGTCAGATTGTCATTGAAGTTATAGGCAAACCGGGCATTCAAGTTGAGCGAGGCGTTAACCGGAAAAAGCACCAGCTCAACAGTGTCGAGGTCGAGCTCTTCCTCGCCGCCTTCTTCTCCGCCTTCCTCCTCACCGCCGTGGGCGATGCCTTCGGCGCGCAACTGACGACGCTTTGAAGTATAGGAGGCAAACAGGTCAAGCTCGACCTTGTCCTTCGTGTAGCCAAGGCCAAATTTTAGCGTGTGTTTGGGCGAATTTTGCTCGAAGTCGACGGCTTCCAGTTCGGGCAGTTCCGGACCTTCTTCTTCACCCTCTTCGCCTGCTTCGTCTTCTTCCTCAGGCGGCTGGGTATCCTTCACATCGACAAACAGATAGTTGGCGTACCAATTCAGGTTCTCCGTTGCTTGCCCCTCGATGCTGGCTTCTAAGCCATAAGCTTCGGAATTAGTGAAGTTTTCGACGAAAAAGGCGGTTAATCCGTCGCCAATATTCTGCGGCTCGTTCTGCTGAATATTCTGAGTGTCATTGGTATCGTAATAAAATGCCGCGGCCCGGAACATACCATTGATCGACGGTATTGACCGGTCATACCCCAGTTCGATATTGCGTGCTGTCGAGGTTATCAGCTCAGGGTTACCAGCCTGAAAGGTATCATCCTCAATCGCTTTCATGAAGCTGAACTCGGTCGGTGACGGCAGGTCGACGCCCTGTCCGCCAGTCAGCCGCAATGTGCTCAAATCATCGATCTTGTAGACAAAACCGCCGTTGTAGCTCACTTCATTGAGCCGCCGGTCAAAGTCTTCGTTGGTTTGCGGCAGGTTCGGAATGAAGTCGCCAGTGCGGTTCATCTTCACCGTGTCATAGCGGCCGGATGCGACAAAACTGAGTTTGTCGCTGATGGTCCAATCCCACATACCGCTGAAAGACCAGGTCTTGAGCGTCAACTCACCGAGGGTTTCGGGGAAAGTCGTGGTTTGATTGTTGCGGTAGCCGATAGAACCGCGCACCGCATGATCGGTGCCGATTTTGGCAAGATGATCGAGTTCGAAGACGGAGATGCTCTGATCGACCTCAAGCTCGATAAAGGGTGCACCAAATTCTTCTTCAACCACCAGGGGATTGCGACTATTGAGTTCTAGCGAATTTCTGTAGGCGGTCAGCTCCGTGACACCCCAGCTGGTTTCCGCTGCCAGAAAACCCTTGATAGAATCCGTCTGATAGCGGCTGAAATTATAGGAGTGATCGAAATAAAGCTCGCCCTGACGGTTTTTGGAATAGGTATATTCCACGCCTGCCTGAATGTTGTCAGTCACCTGCGCCAAAAGCTCCGCGGCAAAAAATTCGCGACGTTCGTCGTCCTCGCGGAGAAATTCTTCCTGCTCGGTGAACAGCGGGGTGTCGAAGCTTTCATTGCCCCAAAGCCCGCCGGAAACACGTAAGCCAATTTTTTCGCTCAGCTTCCCGCTATAGGAGCCGTTGACTTCATAGTAATCCTGCGTACCGACACGTGCCGTGACCGTACCTCCTGAATCATACAATGGGTTGTTCGTTATTATGTTGATCACGCCCGATACCGCGTTGAACCCATAAAGCGCCGTGTTCGGCCCCTTTACCACTTCGATCTGTCTGATTTCGGACAAGGCAACCGGCAAAGCCGCCCATTCGACATAGCCGAAATGATCCAGATAAACCTGGCGACCATTAATCAGGACCAATACGCGCTCGTTGAAGGCAGCATTATAGCCGCGAATGCCGACATCAACGCCGCCAAGCGTAGAGCGCTGTACCGAAACACCGGAGACTTTCCTGAGCACTTCAGGAATATCGGTCGCGCCAGAGCGACGGATTTCCTCTGCGGTGATGATTTCCATTGTCACTGGCGCGTCCGAGGCGCGTTGGGGCTTGCCGGTTGCGCTTGTTGTTACTGATTCGTCGAAAAGCATTTCGAGCGATCCATAATCGATTGTTTGAGCCGAGGCCGCTGAAGATAGCGCCAACAAGCTGGTTGCCGTAGTAAGGCTGATAAATTTCTTGTTCATGGGTTTTCTCATTTTATGCTTGGGGGCCAATGGGCTTATTTTTCTTTAACCATCATCAGAAAAGCCGGTTTGAAATCGATACCGGCAGCCGCACGAGCGGCCTTACTGACGACGATGGAAACTTTGGGTTTGGATGCAACGCCAACAATGCAGTTGCCCGCATCGACACAGCTCATGTCGGTTGAAATAACGAGGATCGACTGCGCCGCGGCAGCAGCAAATATTGCCGCATGTTGGCTCGCTGTGTCTTCCGCAATGAAAACTACCTTTGCACCCGCGAGATCACTGAGTGAATCCGTTGAAACCGACTTTGCTGTCAGGGTTGCCTTGCCCGCCTTCAACCCGCTGCCGATCGCTGCGACAATCGCATCGGCATCGGCTTTAGAGGCGGCATTTGCAGGATCGTAAACAACAGCAGCGATCACGGCACCGGTAGGAGCGTTCGTCATAAACGAGACAGCGCGCGATGCGTCTGGGCGCCAGTTGAATGGCTGTGAGGGTGTTTTCCGAGGTTTTCTCATTGCGGATAACGATACAACGGTAGTTTTTAAGCCTAAATAGCTTCGAAGTTCGCCCGCTGATGGCGAAGAGCAGGTAGTGATCAAGTTATCGTCAGAGGATCGCGATTGGGCCGGAAGCGGAAATGGTGCCGCTACCAGTGAACGGCCGCTGTTGGGAAGGTCTCGCAGGCCGGTTCTGATTGCAGCTGACGGCTTTGTCAGGTCTCATCTGAACTATTACACCTTAATTGGTTTGTTGAATGGCCATTGTAATACGAGTTTGCGTGGTCAGCACTATTTGAATTTCTTACAATTTGTGATACAATTTTTATTACATCGTTTATTACAAATTAACATTCTAGGGAAAGCGCCGTTTAAATTAAGTGATATAATATAAGTATTTAGAAGAAAATTAATTTATGGTTCGAATCCTGCCGCCCCAGCCATCTTTCCCAAGATGCATATATTCTGCGATACTAGTCCTCCTGGTTGGACGTTATGAAGCTCACCAAAAAGATAGTGATCGTCGAGATCATAATTAAGAATCCGCGGATAAGATCTGTGTTTTCCGGTCGCAGGCAATATAGTTTGCAGCTCAAAAATCGCTAATCTCATCTAGCAAGGTTGACAAGGTCAATCCGAGTTTTGTTATTAGTCTTTCGCCTTGGCCGTCAACCAAAACGGTTGTCACCAGCCGGGTTGAGCGTCTGTAAATATAGCATCTGGTTTGCAATTGCTTATTCTGGATGCCGTCTTAACTTGCAACAGCTTCTAGTATTTTTTTCTTCAGGACAGGTGCAGCAATGGGCTTGGCGACAAAGGTAGTCGCACCGGCTTTCATGCACTCATCGATGGCGTTCTGGTCGGACGCAGCACTAATCACGATGATCGGCATTGCTAGTCCCAACGCCCGAATTTCCCTGATTGCAATGGCTCCGTTCAAGCCGGGCATATGGTAATCCATCAAAATACAGTCATAAGATTTGATTTCCACCGCCTTGACAGCTTTATCGCCGTCAGTCGCACCGGTAACGCTACAGTGCCATCCAGATACTATTTTGCAGAGCAAGTCGAGGATGACGGGATTGTCTTCAACGATCAAGATGGACATATCTTCAAGTAATTTATAATTCCTCTGTACTGGCAGGTTTTTGCCTTCGCGGATATTGAAATTCTGTGACGGCGTGTTGGCGTCATAAAGGCCTTTGGCCAACTGGAGCAAGCTATTGAGTGCAACAGGCCGGGGCAACAGGCTTGCCTCCAGGTTTTGCAGTGCAGAGGTGTCGCAAGCTGGCGGGTTGTAGGCCATTAGGACAAGATCGATTTCTGTATCGACGGCTGCATGACTGATGTTGCGGGCAATATTGACGCCGTTTTCAGTTCCAATAAATTCACTGACAAAGACCAGATACCGGACTTTGTTGGTGTTTGTAAGAATGTTAATCGCCGCTTGCTCATCCTCAGCATACTCTACCGTAAAACCAATGTCTGAAAGATAGTCGCCGAGCACCAAATGGTCGCCGGTTTCATCGTGAACTATCAATGACCGCCTGCCCGTGCAACTCGATTGGACAATGTCCAATGGTGATTGAGCTCGTGAACTTAGCGCAAAATGGACATGGATTTGCTGCCCACCTTGCGGGTCCTCTACTATTGAAAGGTCACCGCCCATGGCTTCGGCAAGATACCGAGCAGTTGCCAGATTCCACGATAGTGTTCCGTCGCTTGTTTGAGAGCGGTTTGAAAAGGCTTTAGCGGCAGGTGGGGAAAGAAAGGCGCTCACGCCGGTTGTAGATGCAACTAGTTGATAACTGATACTTTTCACGCCGGGCGTTTGGGCCGTCAAAGCTAGGTTGATTGTACCTCGACCAATAGTTCCCAATATTTCAGATAAGATGATGGTTACAATTTGTTTTATCCGGCGGGCATCACCAATTGCTTTTGTCGGGCAACTTGTGGGTATATGTAGTGCGAGCGGCGGCCCGGCGTCACGCCGTTCGAGGCGTGAATCATCAACGACTTCTTCAAGCATAGTTCGTAGATCAATATATTCGGTCTCCAGCTTTAGCTCCGACGTTTCCAGGCGAGTATAATCTAAAATCTGAGTTACCTTGACGGCAAGTTCCCGAGAAGACCGTTCAATTGTTTCCAGATAAGATTTTTGGGCCGTTGGCAAATCTCCTTTGTGCATCAGAGCTATGCCGCTTGTAATACTATTGAGAGGCGTTTTCAGCTCGTGCCCCACAGCCGATAGGAAAATTGATTTCGTCTGGTTGGTGCGCTGGAATAGACGCACGAGCCTATCGGCGCGCCGCCAAAACAACGCCAAAATGACCAATATTGATACGGTAAACAGGATCACGGGAAGAGCCAGATCAGAAAGAAAATCTGTGCCTGGCGTCTTGGGTTCCCATGTAAGATAACCGCTGGAGCCCAGAGCAAGATGAACTATATTCGGATCAACATCGGTCACAGGGGTCAGGGTATTCAGTTCCAGTTTACTCTCGATCTCGGAAAGCTTCGAGGCGTCCAGTTTTTCAAGTATCACCAGTATGTTCCGCTGGCGATCGAGCATTGCTTGTTCAACCAGCGGTTCGCTCTCAGGCCAGACGGTACCGGCACCGACAATATATATCCCACTATCAAAAGAGATATATCCTCGTAGGGCTTGAGGAGCTTTTAGACGGATTGGCAAGTTACGCTGCAGTGTCCTGACAAGGTGGCCGTAGTTGCGTTGGCTCAAGGTCTCGTCTTGATTGTTATAGTTGCTATAAAGCAGGTGACCGCCAGTTTGAATTAACAAAATAGCATCGATGTCAGAAGTGGCATGAACTAGATTGCCGATTGTCGAGTCGAACCAAGCCTCGTCAAACGACAGAACAGTTTTGATGTAGGTTTCTTCCCATTCGGCATTGTCCTGCGTTTGAAGTTCAAGAAATTGTTGTTTTGTGGCTAACTCGGCAACAAGGAGCCGACTTTCATAGACCGTGTTTTCCGCATCCATGCGGTTGGCCATCAACATGAAAGTAATGCTGAGGGCCGTTGCTAATAGTACAATTGCCCACAATGCAGGTGTAATAATTTGACGTAACATTAGGTATTCATCCCCCAAACACCCTGTATAGTAAATAGCACTGCCTGTAAATTTATCGTCAAGTTTAAAGAAGGAAATAAAATTATGTCGCTGCGTGCCGCATTAGCAAGACATATTAAGCCCTGCGCGACTTAAAATATTGAATAACGGCCTTTACTCATTGTCGGGGTGGGTCTTTCCTGTGATGGTGGACTTCCAAGTATAGCCGTTGACGCTGGATTTATTCTTAAGTGTGAAGATTGCAAACAGCGAAATACGAGAACGAGGTCGAGGCATTGTTCACTGATATGTTTATTCTTGCCAGTTGTTGGGTTTGTAACTACTCCTTACATACACACGCATCTGTTTTGCACGACCTTGAGGCAAGGACGAGATAACGCCGCATGTATGACGACTATTATAAACTAAGCGGGCGCCCATTTCAGCTGACGCCGGATCCCAAATATTATTTTCAATCACAGTCTCATGATCCGATTATTGAATATCTATCTGGCGATGTAAAAACGCCCGAGGGGTTTGTTTTGGTGACTGGTGATATTGGCACTGGCAAAACTACCCTTGCGCGACATATCCTGAAAATGCTGGCTGATAGTGACTATGTCTGCGGCATGATGTCAAATACCCGTATTGAGGGCGGTGATCTGTTCGTAACCATTTTGACGGCATTCGAATTGGATACCCGCGCGGCGAATGTGGATGCTTTGTTGCAAAAATTGCGTGAATTCGGGCAAGACATACAATCAAGTGGGCGGCAGCCTGTTCTGGTCATAGATGAAGCGCAAAATCTTTCCAACAGTGCGCTTGAGGAATTGCGCGGCGCGATAGCAGGAGAGGCAGGCACACCACCGCTGATGCACTGTATTCTTCTTGGACAGCCTAATCTTCATGAACGAATTAATTCTGAACCTTCCCTAAAATCACTTTCTGACTGCGTGAGTGTTACCTGCCAACTAAAATCGTTAACTGCGGAGGAATCGACGGCCTATCTTCTACACCGACTGCGTATGGTCGGCTGGAACAACAACCCGGCGTTCACCGAAGATGCGCTTGCGGGACTCCACACCAACAGTGGCGGTATCCCAAGACAGTTAAATTCCTTGTGCGCGCGGCTTCTTCTCCATGGTGCCCTTGAGGAACTGCAAGAACTTGACCTTGAAGCCCTCGATAGTGTTGCCTCTGGCATGGCCGAAGAAACCAAGCTGAATGCGTCGCATCGTGAACGGATTACATCGCTTGCACATTCGGGTGTATCAAATACTTCTATGGGCGGCGCAAATAACGCCGCGTCGCCGCTTGAACTAGCAGGGCAAAAAAGCCCAAAACCGGAGCCGGAAGAAGATGCTGGCGAAGTGGACGGACGGCTCGATAAGCTGGAAGGCATGATGCAATCGCAGGATGCGACCTTGAAGCAGCTGACAAGTTTGATGACCCAACTTGCCCAGAAGAAATAGCGTGCCGTAATCGCGCGTTCCTTGCCCTATAACTATTTTATGACCCGATAACTGTTTTGTGGAATGCGTCTTTTCATTGTGCGCGCATAACACTAGTATCCGCACGGAAAGTGCAAGGAGTGCAGTATGCTGAAAGCCCAAATCGTTCCAGTTACCGATTTTGCGCAAAATTGCAGTATCATCTGGTGTGATGAAACCATGGAAGGTGCGTTGGTTGATCCGGGAGGCGACCCAGAAAAACTAATGGCTCAGGCGGAGAAACTAGGCATTAAGCTTACCAAAATATTGTTAACCCACGGGCATCTGGATCACGCTGGCGGTGCAGCGGATATTAAAGCGAAGTTGGATTTGCCAATTATAGGCCCCCACAAAGAAGATAAATTCTGGCTGGATCAAATAGAAGACCATGCAGCGCAGTATAATATGACAGGGCTGAAATGCTGCGAACCTGATCAGTGGCTGAATGACGGCGACAGTGTCAAGGTGGGCAATGTGAAACTGGAAGTTTACCACACGCCGGGCCACACGCCCGGGCATGTTATTTTGTTTGACCGCACCCACCGAGTGGCCTTTGTCGGTGACGTTTTGTTCAAAGGCTCGGTTGGCAGAACAGACTTTCCGCGCGGTGACACTCAAACGCTTTTGAATGCAATCCAGCAAAAATTGTGGCCACTGGGCGACGATGTAACTTTTGTACCGGGCCATGGGCCGTTATCGACTTTCGGTGCTGAGCGGCAGACGAACCCTTTTGTCGCCGACCATGTTCTTGCTGCGCAGTAGATAAAAATACGCCCAAATAGCTAATGCTTCGCTGGCTTCACGAAAAACCTTTTGCTATAAAGTGGTTATAGGGGTGCCATGCTTAAATATTTTCGTAAATGGTCGATCGCGCTAAAGCGCCGCAGACTTAGCAAAGAGCGGGCGCAGTTGAAGCGCTATGTTTCAATTGAAGAAGACACCCGTGACGGCGGCATTCGATGTAATAACTGCCGGGCGCCGCTAACCGGGCCATTCTGTCACATATGCGGACAACGTGACGACGACCTGCGCCGACCAATCTGGACATTTTTCCGCGAATTATTTGACGCACTTTTCGACACCGATAGCAAAATCATAAAAACAATTTTGATGCTTGTTATGGTACCCGGCGGACTGTCGCGCGCGTTTATGGAAGGCAGGCGTGCCAGGTTCCTGCCGCCATTTCGGCTGTATGTGGTGCTTTTGTTCGTGTTTTTCTCGGTGATCAGTATCGCAAATATATTGATCATCGACATTCATGTAGAACCCAAAGCAGAGCAGGTCGCGGCGCGCGAAGCGTTTGAGGCCAAGCTGGAAGCGCAGCTGGAAGAGGTTGAGCAAGCACGGGTTGAAGCCGCCGCCGCGCGCGAGAAAGTACTTGAAAACCGGGGAGTTCCGAACAGTGAAGATGTTCCGTCGCTCGAATTGAAGATAGACGGCCTGCCCGAATTGGACGAACTGGAGGCACAAATCAGGGAACAAGCCGGTGATTTTTCAGCTCAACAGAGCCAACGATCAGCGGCGCAAATTCTGAAGATACTGGAAGCTGTTGAGCAAATAGAGGCAGCAAACGGTACCGATTCTGTACAATTAAAAAGCCTGCTCGGCGATATTGCCGAACAGGTAATCGAGACCGACGATAACGGTGCGTCAGATGTCGCGCTGGCTAAGAACAGGGTCCGCGAACTGTTGGACAGCCCAGATAACAGCTTGACCCCTGGCTCACGAGGGGCGCTGGAAGCTATACTGGCAATAGACCCTGCGACAGTGCAAACCATTAACAGTAGCGGCGATGGCCAACCCGGCTTCAGCTTTGGTGATTTGCCCTATAATTTTGATATTGAAATGTTTGTGCGCGACAGCAATGAAGCACGTGAAGGAATTAAACAGGAAGATATTGATTTTGTATTGCAGGACCCCAACACGCCTGAACTTATGAAAAAAGCCACCCTGGGATTTATGGCGGGGCTACGCTCGCCGCGCGAATTTAATAAGCTTTTCAATGAATGGTTGCCGTGGGCACTGGTAATATTAATGCCGGTTTTTGCTGGAATTCTCAGGCTAACTCACTGGGGAAAACGCCGCTACTATTTGAACCAGTTGGTTTTTGCCCTGCATTTTCACAGTTTCCTTTTCGTAATGATGACTATTTTTGCTTTCATTGTGCCCGCTGTGGGCGGTGAAAATGCGTTCGGCATATTCTGGTGGGGCACATCGTTGTATTTAATCATCGCCCTTAAAGTAGGCCAGGACCAAGGCTGGATCAGGTCATTTTTCAAGGCCGGGTTTATCTGGGTTAGTTATTTTGCCGTTATGATGATGACCATGACAATTGTAATGTTTTTGGGCATAACCGATTCGAGTTTGGGCGAAATTTGGGATCTTGTGCAGGATGCCAGCAACGAGGCGGAAGCAAGGGCCTCGTTGCCGGGTAATTCGCAGTAGTAAAGTAAAATTTGACTATGCCGCTATTGCGCTTACCTGTTCGCGGGCACGTTTCATTGCTATGTCAGCGCCTTTGCCGGATTCGGCGGCATCGATGATGGTGATGTCTGTAATGCCGACAAACTTGAGCGCTTGCCGCATATAGGTTGTTGCGAAATCAATATCGCTGCCAATGGGAGTGCCGCCAGAGGAAACTACCAAAAATGCTCGCTTGTCTTTCAAAAGGCCTTCAGGGCCGCTCGCCGTATATTGAAAAGTCAGGCGTGCACGGGCAATCATATCAACCCACGCTTTCAGGCTGGCCGGAATTCCAAAGTTGTAAATAGGCAATCCGATAACGATTGTATCTGCGTCTTTTAGCTCTTGAACCAGGTTGTCTGAATAGGCCAATTTTTGCTGCTGGCTTTCAGAGCGATCTTCTGCGGGTGTGAAATTGGCGTTGACCCAGTCTTCATCAACAAAGGGAATGCCTGCCGCGACATTGCGTTCAATTGTGGCGGCGTTTGGGTTTAGTATTGCGATGAGTTCGCGGGTTAGGATTCTGGTACTGGACTGCGCGCTGCGAGCGCTGCTGTCGATGCGTAAAATGGTTGAGGCGGAATGTGTCACTGGTTTGCTCCTGTAAGTTTCTATTACAGGTATTTAGTGTTTACAGAAGCACAGCACTAGCAGCTCATTAGAAGACACAGCGTTGCAATAAACCGAACGCTGGTGTCAGTCGTTCTAGCGGGCGCTCAGGTTGAGTGACGCTGAGTTTGTGCAATAGCGAAGTCCGGTTGGTTGCGGGCCGTCTGGGAACACGTGGCCCACATGGCTTTCGCAGGTTGAGCAAACAATCTCCGTGCGAACCATGCCCAGGCTTCCGTCAGTGTGTTCGATTAAACAAGCCGCGTTGGCCGGGGCCCAAAAACTGGGCCACCCAGAACCACTATCGTATTTTGTCTCGCTATCAAACAAGTCTGCCCCGCATCCAGCACAGCAGTAGGTTCCGGCGGTTTTGGTGTCCCAGTATTTGCCAGTGAAGGCGGGCTCGGTTCCGCCGCAGCGGCAGACCGAATATTGTTCAGGCGTCAGTTTTTCGCGCCATTCATTGTCGGACACTGGCATATTATTGTCATCAGTCATATTTTTATCGCACCTTGCATTCAAAACAAATCAGATAGCGTCCTAGTGGGTCATTGAGATTAGACAGGAATTTGCTGTCGTCCAGAACATTCAATGCTGCCTCTATGAACGGTGACGGGGCAGGGGAGCTAAAACGTTTCAGGCTTTCGCCGTCAACCGATGAATTGAGAATGCTGGCAATCCACTGATCAAATTGGTCAGGTTGTTCGCGGTAGAAAACCAACGCATAGTCTTCCTCAACACCAGCAGCTCGCGCTGCTGCAGCGACAGCGTCATCAAACCCGCCCAAATGGTCTACTAGCCCCAGTTCTTTGGCTGTGGAGCCCACCCAAACGCGGCCTTGTGCGATTTTATCAACATCTTCCACTGTCATGTTGCGACCCTTGGCAACCAGGGACAGGAATTCCCCGTAGCCAGATTCGATGCTTTGCTGGATCACATCTTTGGTCAGGTCGCTCAATGGCCGCGTAACATTAAAGGCGCCTGCTAGCGGCGTTGTGCCAACACCGTCGGTACTGACACCGATTTTGTCGAGTGTGTTCTCGTAGGTTGGTATAATGCCGAAAATTCCAATCGAACCGGTGATTGAACTGGGTGCCGCCCAAATTTCATCAGCGGTCGCGGCAATCCAATATCCGCCAGACGCAGCAACCGGTCCGAAAGAGGCAATAACTTTAATACCTTGGTTTTGTGCGGTTTCCAGCTCTTGTCTGATAAGCTCAGAGGCAAAAGATGATCCGCCGGGGCTATCTACCCGCAGCAAAATTGCTGCTGTTTTTGAGTTATTGCGGGCGTTCCTGATATAGCCGACAATGGTCTCGGCTGCGGTAACAGATACCGGGCCATCGCCCATTACAATCTCGCCCTGCGCGGTGATGACGGCTATTTGGTTGTTGCCGTTTTGATTGTCGTCTGTTGCCGCGAGGTAGGATTGAAAATCTATCTGCTTGAAGGAATTGCCGAAGCCATTGCTGCCAAACTCTTGCATCAAGTCGTCGCGCCATTTTGATCGCGGCGCAAGTTCGTCAACCAAGCGATTGTTAAGCGCGAGCGCAGCGAAACTGCCGCCCGCAGACTTCAATTGACTGGAAATATTTTCGATATCGTTTGCAATTTTACCTGGTTCAAATTCGCGTGCCTCGGCAACAGATGCTTGATACTGCTGCCACAACGTACCTAAAAACTCGCTGTTTGCTTCTTTTGCCGCTTCAGACATGTCATCGCGGATGTAGGGCTCAACGGCGGACTTGAATGTGCCGACCCGGAATACGTTTACGGTCGCACCTATTTTGTCCAACAGGCTTTTGTAAAACAACGGATAGCTACCGTAACCGGTGAGCAGCACATTGCCTTGTGGGTTCATGTAGATTTTGTCTGCTTCTGCAGCAATCATATAGTCGGACTGGCTATAGGCTGAAGAAAGGGCAAATACCTTCTTGCCGCTGGATTTGAAGTCTTTGACCGCTGCAGCGATGGTGTGCATGTGGCTGGGTGCAGCGCCAGCCATGCTGTCTGTAACCAACGCCAGTGCACTTATGCGGTTATCGTCTTTGGCCCTGCTCAGCGCAGCGGTGATGTCATGAATGCTGGTTTGTGCCGGTTGACGATTAAAATCACCATACAAAGCGGCATATGGGTCTGGTAGTTCGGTGATTTCTACAATCTGACCTTCAGGCCACAATACAAGCACAGCGCCGTCTGGCACGTTTGGTACCTGCTGAGGGTTGCGGGCACCTGCCACGACAACAAAACCGATTATCACCAATATTCCAATGGTAAATCCGCCAAGACTGATGACAAAGTTGCCCATCGCCTTGATGATGTTCCATAAACCCTTCATGACTAAAAACTCCGAATTCCAGGACATGCAGATTATGCTCGGTCCTGGCTGTTACTCTTTTGTTAAAGGTGCGACTGATATATGGCTACGTCAAGGCGCAGCCCCAAATAAATGCCGATGAAACAGATGAAAAACAACATAAATGCGACTAGTCGGCGGATAAAATGACCATTCACGCAGATTGCCCATCTGATTGTATGTGGAGAGATGGACGGATACTGGTTGCGTACTATATTGCAGATGATAAAGGTATCCGCGGAATTGAGGGAACCACTCTCTTGTTCCAATAGTCTGTTTTGGGAATATTTATGACTGTTACAAATGAAGACCTGCTGCGTGAAGGCTATCAAACCTGGGGCAATGTTGACGCTTTTGAAGATATGATTGGGCCGTTTTATTATAAAAAGCTCGAGGACGGCCAATATGGCAGCGCATTTGTCTCGGAAAGCCGGCACTTGAACGGCGGCGGTAACCTGCATGGTGGGCTTCTGATGAGTTTTGCTGATTTCGCCATGTTCGTGATCGCGAAGGACCATCTGGACGGGAATGCGGTCACTGTTGGGTTTAATAGCGAATTTGTTTCGGCTGGCGAGGCTGGAGCATTGATCGAGGCATGCGGCGAGGTAACCAAAGCTACCGGGTCGCTGTTGTTTGTGCGCGGCAAAATATTCTGCGCGGACAGCACTATATTGACCTTTAGCGGTATTTTGAAAAAGATTCGCCGCCGATAACCTTCGGTTCACTCGCTGGAATCAACGGTTCGCCGCCTCAGGGGGTTAAGGACAAGATATATTGGTGGCATATGGGAGTTCTGTTTATCGTAGGAGCTCCCCCATGCAGAAAATACTGTTAACCATCTTATGTTCATTGTTGGCTTTTTCGGCCAGCGCGCAGCACGACGGGAAAACCGCTGCTGATCACGCCCCACAAGTTAGCTATATTGGCTTCAATACCCTTAAATCCGACCACAAAGCGGCGAACGTTAAGGCATTTCTTGGGTATATTAAAACCATCACGCCCTTGATGGAGGCGCATGGAATGACCCTTGATGTGTACAAAGTGGACCATAGCAGCGACCCAGAAAAACCTGTCGACTTCATCACCTTTGGTACCGCAAAAGATCAGCAGTCGTTTCAGGCATTTTTTGCCAACGCGGATTTTCAAAAAGCGTTTCCGACATTGGTAGGAGTTATTGATGCTCATTTTGTTTCGTTCGTTGACGGCCCAGTGACCCCTGAAAAAAATCATGAAGGCTACACCCAACTGTCGCTGGACTGGTTGAAGTCGACCGACGATGGGACGATGGAACAGGTCGCAGCACTTAACCATAAAATCGAAGGTATTGCAGCCCATCACGGCGCTCGGCAAACCCACCGTGTGGCCGGGCAGTTTGCCAGTACAGGCCTTACCGATGACATTGCGCCAGCGGAAGCACCAACTATAGTCTCTGTTTGGCACATGAACGACCCGCATGGG
Source organism: Alphaproteobacteria bacterium (assembly GCA_021774695.1). GTDB lineage: Bacteria > Pseudomonadota > Alphaproteobacteria > Sphingomonadales > Kordiimonadaceae > Kordiimonas. Next base: position 25,278 of record JAJFIU010000097.1, read on the forward strand.
TTTCTGGAGCATTCAGAGGTTAGCAAGCTGAACAAACAAGCGGCTGAGAACTCGAAAATGTTTCGCTCTTATTGGATTTCGCCTGCGAGCTAAATATATCTTCCAAAAACAACGCCTCACGCAGGTTTTTAACCACGTGAGGCGCTAACAAAAACCAATTTGGCAAAGCTACTTGTTTTCGGCAATAGAAACCATCTCGTCCAAATCAACAAATTTAGCACGTGGGGCATCGCCTTCCGCAGCGTCAATTTCCGCGGCTTCGATTTTTTTCCAGTCCTGGAAGGTCACTATGTGCAGACCGCGCTCCTGGACTATCGCGTCCAGGCCGTGCCTGCCTTTCTTGCTGGCAGGCGATACTTCATTCAGTATTCTTTCTGCTATAACCTTGCCATCAGGTTTGTTGGTGCCGATGGTGCCGGTAGGGCCGCGCCTACACCAACCAACGCAATAGAGGCCGTCCGAGATCAGGCCGTCTTCGTTTTGGTAAATGCCTCGGCGCTCGTTATAGGGAATGTCGGGTATTGGGCTTGTGCGGTAGCCGATGCAGGGCACGACCAAACCGGTTGGCAGTACCTCAGATTTTCCCGTGCCAATACATTTACCGTCTTCAACCACGGTTTCTTCAAGGCGAATACCGCAAACGCAGTCTTCGCCGATAATGGCCATGGGGCGCCGGTAGAATTTAATGTGCAGGCGAACTGGTTTGTCATCTGGCGAGTTGGTCGCCATAGCCCGCAGCGCAATCATGTTTTTCTTGGTGGCCCCTGCCAAAGTTTCATCAATTGAAGGGTCGGGCAATTGGTTGCCGTCCACCAATGTTACACAGTTTTCTAGCTTGTTAAGCTCGCCCAATTCCTTGGGTGTGAACGCGGCCTCAAGCGGTCCTCGGCGACCCAGAATATAGATGTCTTTAATTGATGAAACGTGGATGACGTCGGCTGCATGGGCAGCTAAGTCCGACTGGCCCATTTCGTTAGCAGTTTTCGCCAGAATACGGGCTACGTCGACCGCAACATTGCCGTTACCGATCACCGAAACTGAGGCGATGCGCAAATCGGGGTTAAGGTCGGCATAGTCCGGGTGGCTGTTGTACCAACCGACAAACGGACCAGAGCCGATAACGCCGGGCAGGTTTTCGCCGTCGATACCAAGCGGCCGATCTTTCGCCGCTCCGGTAGCCAGCACCACAACGTCATACATTTCTTGTAATTCTTTTAGGGTGACATCGCGCCCCAAAGACAGGTTTCCAACAAACCGCACATCGTCGCGCTGGTTGGTTGCCTCGTAGCGGCGAGAAACATTTTTAATCGATTGGTGATCCGGCGCGACACCAGCTCGGATCAGGCCGAACGGCGTCGGTAGCCTGTCGATAATGTCGACCCTGACATCCTGATCGCCTTTAGTTAGAGCTTCAGCCGTGTAATAGCCTGCTGGTCCAGCCCCGATGATAGCTACCCATAGAGTTCCGTCTTTAGTCTGCGCCATAAATCTTCCCCTGAACGGGGATAGTGAGACAGCTTTCCGGCCATGTCAAAGAGAAATAAGGCTGGATGTTTTCATATGTCCAGCGCGATACTTTTTTCACTCGAATCCGGCACTGCACAGCAAATTAAAGCTTCATCTTCAGCAGTTTTATATTGCGCCGAAGCCGGGTGCTTTACTTTGCCTTTGAGTATTTTGACCACGCAAGTGCCGCAGTTGCCGGTGCGGCAGGAAAACGGTGCGTCAACCCCAGCGTCTTCCATGGTTTCAAGTAGCGTCGCTTTTGACGGATTCCAAATTACAGGGGCTTCTACGGACTTCAATTGAACTGATATATCAACATCGGGCATCGGTTCTTTTGCGGTTATGGGGCTGCCAAATATCTCTTGCTGTATCTGATTGCCCTCCACACCTGCAGCGCCCAGATGCTTACGCATGTCGGCCATAAATTGTTCAGGACCACACAAGAAGATATCCGCATCTTGTTCAGGGAGCATGCTCGCAATTGATTGTGCGCTTATGCGTCCGCGAACGTGGAATTTGTCGTCAATAATATCCTGTGTTGCCGGTTGACTGTAGGCCAACAATACCGTCATGCCGAAATCTTCCGGGTTCGACAAAATGGGGTGGTGTTTGAAGGCGTGTTCGTCACCGTTTCTCGCTGCATGGATGAATGTGATGGGTTGGGAAGATTTCTTGCCGTTTGTGCAGCCGCTGGGATTCACGGCGGCTTCAAGCATCGCAATCATCGGCGTGATGCCAACACCTGCCGACACAAGAACCAACGGTTTTTTGTTCGCTTCAGGGATGTGAAACACACCGCGCGGCGACATGGCGCTGATGGTTGTTCCTACCCGCAAATCATCGTGCATGAATCGGGAAAACAAGCCTTTTGCCTCGCGCTTGATCGAAAGGCGGTACTGTGAACCGCAAGGGGCTTTGGAAAGGGTGTAAGTGCGGATCGCTTTTGGCATGGATGGATGGCGGATAGGCAGATGCTGGCCAGCCAGATAGGGCTCTAGCGGAAGGCCGTCAGTGGCGGTTAGATAAAAAGAATTTATCGTGCTGCTTTCGCGCTCAATTCGGTCAACCCGCAGGGGGCGCCATTGCCCGTTCTCTGCCTCTTTGGATCCGTTACCTTGATTCCAATCGCCTGTAGCTTCCAGACTGGGCGAATAATCGTTAAATCTCCAATTCACCGGCATTGCGCGTTCCACAAGTGTCGTCTTGGTGATCTGGATAGCCACCAAGCGCTCTGCGCCCTCAAAAGCCTCAACGTCAGGCCCATCCCAAATTATCTCGGCTGCGCCTTCGATATACAGCACGTCGCCGGTGATAAAGTCTGGGACAACAATGCCAATTTTTGGATTGAGGGCGATATTGCCGAATGTATTGTAATGGTTGTTGCCGGAAAAATCAGGGAATGTCAGCACATTGTCGGCGAGTTTCATAAAACCTGGTTTGCCGCCGCGGTGAGAAACATCAACGCCGTGTTTTCGGTCATTTAAGTCTTCCAAATAGCTGGAAGCAATGAAGAATGTGTCCGCTGCCGACAGACGTTCAGCCAATTCGTCTGCGGACAGCGATGTGGTGATTTTTCCAGCCGGCTCTAGACCATCGACAGGATCGATCGATGTTGATGTCCGCGACTGAATATATTGTGGGCAGTTGCCGAAAGACTGGTCCACCTTAATCGCGAAACCATCTTGATCTACGGCAATTATTTTACCGGTTAGGCGGTTGCGGCGGCGCGTTTCAAAATCTATCGCCAAAAACCCAAGCGGCGACCCGACGCGCAAATTACCGCGCAGGGCGTCACCGATGGTGGGGGCTGCATTGACTTGCATGGTGGTTTCATTGGGAGAGCGGATGAACCCTGGGTCGCCAAACACGATAGAGGCATTTGGCTGTTGTTGAGCATCCACAGAGCCCACAACAATGAACGGCAGGTTTTCCAACAGATCGCGGTGTTGTGGTGGCAGGAAAGAGCGGACAAACTTGGGTGCGTAACTGTTAACCAGTTCGCGCACACCCAGTTTTTCCTGGATCGCCAGCTCGCCTTTATGAAACGGTGTTTGAAGGTCAGCCATTGTGCTCTCTCCTGCCACTGTATTTGTTACGCTGCTTTTAGGCCTACAGAGGTTGCCTGCATCGGCACAAAGCCGTCGAGCGCCTCAACGCGAGACAGCCATCCCTCGACCGCGGGGAAGGCGGCTAGTGCTACATCGCCCTCAGGCGCATGAGCAATGTAGCTGTATGCTGCCACGTCAGCGATGGTAGGGCTGTTTCCAGCAAGGTACACACTGTTTGATAGCACGCCGTTCATTACGCCGAGCAAGTCATTGGCAATGTTGATTGCGTTTTGGTGATCCAGACCGGCGCCGAAAACGTTAACCAATCTTGCAGCAGCGGGGCCAAAAGCAATTTTACCTGCGGCGATCGCCAGCCACGGTGTAACTTTGGCTTCTTCAACCGGGCTTTCAGGTAGCCAGCTGTCATTGCTGTAGGTGCGGGCCAGATAAATAAGTATGGCGTTCGAATCCCAGAGGGTAATGTCACCGTCTTCAAGAACAGGGACTTGCCCGAAAGGATTTTTAGTAACGAATTCAGGTTGCTTCTGCGCACCTGTCATCAAGTCAACATCGACAAGAGTGTAATCGAGCTTCAAAAGCGACAGCATCAATTCCACGCGGTGGGAATGGCCTGAGAGCGGGTGACGGTATAAAGTAATCATCGGTTTATCCTTGTTTAATTTGTTCATGTTTGCCGGGGAGGCGGCGACAGACCGATAGATAGTTGATTGATGTTATGTTGATAATTCTGTATTATAGTGAAACATAATCAACAAAATGTAGATAATATGGATACTATTGAAGGCATGCGGGTTTTTGCGACTGTGGCGGAGCAGGGTAGCTTTACCGCAGCAGCCAAGCGGTTGGGCATCTCAACGGCGCTCGCCAGCAAATATGTGCGTCAGCTTGAAGATAAGTTGGGCGTCCAGCTATTAATCCGAACCACACGCCATGTGCACCCGACGGATATGGGAGTGGTTTATGCCGACCGGTGCCGTTCGGTACTGGAACAAATGGATGAAATGTTGGATTTGGCTGGTTCGCACGCGCAAAAAATTGTGGGTCATTTGCGGATTGCCGGTCCGCGTATTATCGGCGAGGAATTATTGTCGCTGTGCGTGCAGTCTTTTCTGGAAAAACATCCGTCGGTTACCATTGACCTGCGCTTAGAGGAGCGCAAAGTTGATGTGATTGCCGAAGGCTTCGATGTGGCGGTTCGTATCGGCGAGCTTGAAGACAGCAGCCTGAAAGCAAAAAAAATAGCCGACTATAGTTATCATCTGTGTGCGTCCACCGATTATATCGCCGCTCACGGGTTGCCGCAAAAGCCTGCTGACCTTAAAGATCATTTTTGCATTATAGGATCCACAATTAGTCCCAACAACCAGTTGGATTTTATAGAGAATGGTCGGAAGTCGCATATTACGGTCACTCCGCGTGCGCGGGTGAATGCAGCGCGCCCGATCCGGGATATGGTAGTTGCGGGACTGGGCATCGGACTATGCCTCAGTTCAACAATAGTGGAGGACATCAAACAAGGCCGCGTTTCGCTGGTTCTTGAGCAATATAATGCTTATCACCGCAATGTTTACATGATGTTCCCACCCAGGCGCCATATGACGGCAAAAGTCCGCACGTTTCTGGATCATGCCACGGAGTTTTTCCGCGATAATCGGTTGATAACGACGGTACAGTAGTCAAAGTTTAGAGGTTATTTCCTCGACTTGAACCCTGGCAGAAGCGCGGGCACCTTGTTTTTATAGTCGCGGTAGGTGTCGCCGAATTCTGCAATTAGATCGCGCTCTTCATAATAGAGGCCAATAAAAATATAAGCGATCATACCCACAGCCAAAACAGCGCGGCCCATGGTCATGTCAGGTGTCGCTAGCATGCCGATGAAAACACCTGTCTGGATCGGATGGCGCACAAGCTTATAAAAATACGGTGTTTTAAAATCTTTTGCACCTGCATCAGGGTCGTTCGATTTGAACGACTGCTGCAAACCAAACAGATGGAAATGGTTGAGCATGTAAGTCGCAAGAAAAGTTATAAGCCAGCCAGTGAAAAAGATTACCGTGATGACAGTACGGGCCATTTCATTTTCAACCGACCATAAACTTCCCGCCATTGGTTGCCAGTAATGAATGATTGCAAAAGAAACCAGCGCTGTTGCCAGAACATAGGTGCTGCGCTCCCAGCTTGACGGGATAACCTTGGTTAGTTTCTCCTTAAAGCCGGGCCGTGCCATGACACTGTGCTGGATACCGAATAAGGCGAGAAGGCCGATATTTACGGCAAGAGGGTAGGCCGACGGCGGGCCGTTAAGCTGATCAATGTTGAGGGGCAACAGTTCCGGCACGCCGAAAACCCCCATGTGATTGTTAGCAAAAAAGATGAGCGCAACCAGCGCCACTACGCCCAGCAGATAACTGATCAGTCCATATAACATTGTAATAAGCCGCATCATGATTAGTTCCCCCAATTCCCAAATTGATAGATTGTCCCCACACTCTAAACTGACGTTTATCTGTTTTGCACATTTCATCGATGATTTCTATATCTTCGGTTGGAAACGAAAACCGCTTGAGTGGACGAATTACCAATTTTCAACTATAGTTTACGAAAATAAGGGCGGCGGTCGTCGCCAACTTTTCGCTTTTTAGGGGAGCTGAGAATGAAACCATATATCACGCCTGCCATTGTAACCGCCGTTCTTATAGGCGCCAATGTTCTGTTGTCCAGCGCGCCGAACGAACAGGCAGTTGATGTTGCAGATTATGCCTTCAACCCAACAACGATAACGCAAAACCTGTGCGGGCCGTTGGGCTCGAAACGTGGGCTGCTGTTTCGTCCGGACATTGCAAGGTTGTTGTCAAATGCCGCGAACGCGTCGGTTGGCACCACGGATGATGTGCCGATATTGACCGGGCTGGATCATCGGGATTTCCCTATTTCAAGTAGTAGTGACGGCGCTAAAGCCTACTTCAGGCAAGGTTTTGCCTTGCTGTATGCGTTTAACCACTGGGAAGCGATTCGCGCTTTCAAAAAAGCGCAGGAGCTGGACCCAAATTGTGCGATCTGCTTTTGGGGCGAGGCTATAGCGCTGGGGCCCAATATCAACGCGCCGATGGACGAAAAAGCTGGAGCCTTGGCCCTGTCCGCAACCCAGAAAGCTAGTGCGCTGAAAGACAGTGCAGATGCGCGGGAGCGTGCGCTGATTGAAGCCGCTGAAAAACGGTACAATGCGGATGTCAGCATACCTCGTGCGCAGCAAGACCAAGACTATGCTGACGCCATGGCCGCGGTGCATGCAATGTTCCCTGAGGATCAGGATGTTGCCACACTATACGCGGAGGCGATCATGGATACCTCGCCGTGGGATTATTGGGAGCGCGATTTCTCTTCGCCGCATCCCCACATAAAAGTCGCCATCGATACCATCAACAATGTGTTGGAGGCCAACCCTGACCATTACGGCTCGATCCATCTGTTCATTCACTTGTATGAAGCCAGCACTCGCGCGCAGGAAGCGGCGGTGCACGCTGACAAGCTCGCCGGGTTAGCGCCGGGCTCTGGCCATTTGGTGCATATGCCGGGGCATATCTATTTCCGCATCGGCCGCTATCTGGATAGCTTGGATACCAATATCAAAGCTGCATCGGTGGACGAATTATATCTCAGCGAAACTACTGGTTCGCCGTTGTATCGGTACGGATATTATCCACACAATATACATTTCATTCTGGTGTCGGCCCAAATGGCGGAAGACAGCAAAACCGCGCTTAAATACGCCGAAAAACTAGATCAGGTAATTCCGGCCGAGGTGCTTAAGGTCGCGGAATGGATTGCACCGATTAAGGCGGCGCCGTATTTTGCCCACGCTCAATTTGCCAGCGTCAGCGAAGTCGAGGCTTGGCCAGACCCCGGCGATGATATCCCTTACTTGAAGGCCATGTGGCATTATGCGCGCGGCAAAGTGTTTGCCGAGGCACGCGATAGCCGTGCGCTTGCCGAACAGCAAGCCATTGATGCGTTGATGGGCGAAGAGGCGATCACGTCTGCGGGCATTCCGGCGGGCACAATTCTGCAGCTTGCTAGCAATACTATCGCCGCGAAAATTAAAATGGGCGAAACGGAATACGCCGCAGCAGCAGAATTGATGCGCAAAAACATTAAGCTGCAGGACAGTATGAGCTACACAGAGCCGCCGTTTTGGTACTATGCGGTGGAACAAAGCCTGGGCGCGGCACTTTATAGGAACGGCAGTTACAGTGAAGCTGAAAACGCCTTTAAAGCCAGCCTTATCCGGCACCCCAATAGCGCCGGATCGCTGTATGGTTTGTGGCACACGCAGGAAAGGTTGGGGCTGGACGCTGAGGCGGCCTTTACCAAAGGCTTGTATGAGAAAGCACGGCGCGGTGACGGAGACATGGCATTTATCAAGCTGTAAAACAGCTACTTGACCACAGGTGTGAAACAGGTATATCAAGCGGCAGGCGCTCAGGGGCGCCCGCCCGCCGAAAGCCGTAGCACCCTGATATTCATATAAGCAAGACCTATCGCACAGCGCATGGTTCTTCAGGACACAAGAGAGCGGTGATGTCCATTGATGGAGACGATGTTATGTCACACCTAGGTGAGGGCGGTTCAGATATTGAATCTACAGCTGCCCCAATTTTAGACTTTTTAAAAAACGAAGCGCGTCTGTTGCACAAACAGGCGAAAGCAGGCTCGCGTGCGGCAATCGGGCGGTTAAATAAAAACAGCCCGGCAGTTGCACTCGGCGAGGATATTCAGCGCAAACATTGTTTGGCCACCGTTGCCCGCGAAATTGGCTTTTCGGGCTGGAAAGCGGTGGTTGAATGCTTTGAAGCCAGAGAAGGTGCAGACTTTGCCGGGTTTTTGCACCCCAGACGCTGTCACATTTTCTGGAACATCTGGCTCGCCAGTTACGAGGCAGCAACAAAAGTTCGCGCCGAGCACGGCGGGTTTTTGCTGACATACGCCAACCAATTTATTGTCGTGGACGATGACTATGTTTCGGCGCTGGGCGTCGGGCCTGACAATGCCTTGTGGCAAGCAATTGGCCGCGATTGGGCCAAACCCAATGACTTTGCCGCCCGTGATCAGCTTTCGCTGTTGGTCGTAACGGAGCATATGAGTGCACTGAGGCTTCAAATGGTGGACGCCGTATCCTAAACTAAACGATATCGCGGGTTGGTTCGCCGACCCGTTTAATCGGCGCGGCGGCCATTCCGCGGTCTGAATTGTTGAATTTGGCCAAAAAATATCGATTCAACCCTTGAACCACAGCGCCCCTTACCTTAAATACAAGCACGCGTTAGCACTCCCATGGGGTGAGTGCTAATAATTTTAAATTCCGGTTTATCAATTAGGAGACAAACCATGGCTCTTCGTCCGCTTCACGACCGTGTATTGGTCAAGCGTTTAGAAAGCGAAGCTAAAACTGCTGGCGGTATCATTCTGCCAGACACAGCTCAGGAAAAACCTTCAGAAGGCGAAGTTCTTGCTGTTGGCAACGGTTCAAAAGCCGATGACGGCACCGTAACTGCGCTTGATGTCAAAATTGGCGACAAGATCCTGTTCGGCAAATGGTCCGGCACCGAAGTTAAGCTTAACGGTGAAGATCTGCTGATTATGCAGGAAAAAGACATCATGGGGATCATCGAGTAATCGCTCGACACCCGTTCCCAACCCGTAATTTTATCTGATGTATCAGGAGGCCCAAGATGGCTGCTAAAGAAGTAAAACTCCGCGACGAAGCACGCGCCAAAATCATGGCCGGCGTCGACATTCTCGCAAACGCTGTAAAAGTAACGCTCGGCCCTAAAGGCCGTAACGTAATTCTCGACAAATCATTCGGCGCACCGCGCATCACCAAAGACGGTGTTTCTGTTGCCAAAGAAATCGAACTTGCAGACAAGTTTGAAAATATGGGCGCACAGATGGTTAAAGAGGTTGCCTCTCGCACCAACGACGTTGCTGGTGACGGCACAACAACTGCAACAGTACTGGCCCAAAGCATCGTTCGCGAAGGCATGAAGTCTGTAGCTGCTGGCATGAACCCAATGGACCTGAAGCGCGGTATCGATCTTGCGACAACAGCTGTTGTTGAAAGCCTGAAAGGCCGTTCTAAAGACGTGACAACCAATGAGGAAATTGCTCAGGTTGGAACTATCTCTGCAAACGGCGAGACTGATATTGGCCAGATGATTGCGGAAGCAATGGAAAAAGTTGGCAAAGAAGGTGTTATCACTGTTGAGGAAGCTAAAGGCCTCGAGAGCGAGCTGGACGTTGTTGAAGGCATGCAGTTTGACCGTGGTTACCTGTCACCTTACTTCATCACAAACGCCGAGAAAATGACAGTTGATATGGAAAACCCATTGATCCTGTTGCACGAGAAAAAACTTTCAAACCTTCAGCCAATGCTGCCGCTTCTTGAGGCCGTTGTACAGTCAAACCGTCCGCTGCTTATCATTGCAGAAGACATCGAAGGCGAAGCACTGGCAACTCTGGTTGTTAACAAGTTGCGTGGCGGTCTTAAAATTGCTGCTGTTAAAGCTCCTGGTTTCGGTGATCGCCGCAAAGCCATGCTGGAAGACCTCGCCGTGTTGACTAAAGGCGAAGTGATCTCGGAAGATCTGGGCATCAAGCTTGAAAATGTTGGTATCGACATGCTGGGTTCTGCCAAGCGCGTTAACATCACCAAAGAAGACACAACGATTGTTGATGGCATCGGTGAAGAAGGCGATATCAAAGCACGTGTTGAGCAGATCAAAGCGCAAATCGAAGTAACTACTTCCGATTACGACAAAGAGAAGCTGCAAGAGCGTCTTGCTAAGCTTTCTGGCGGCGTTGCCGTTATCAAAGTTGGCGGTGCCACTGAAATTGAAGTGAAAGAGCGTAAAGACCGCGTTGATGACGCACTGCATTCTACTCGTGCAGCTGTCGAAGAAGGCGTTGTTGCTGGCGGCGGTACTGCACTGTTGTTCGCAACTAATGCTCTTGACGGCCTTGAAGGTGCTAACGAAGACCAAACACGCGGCATTGCTATCATTCGCCGCGCGCTTCAGTCACCGGTTCGTCAAATTGCTGAAAACTCTGGTGTTGACGGCGCTGTTGTCGCTGGCAAACTTCTTGAGCAAGACGACGCAAACTTCGGTTTCGATGCGCAAACTGAAGTTTACTGCGATCTGGTTGCTGCTGGCATTATCGACCCTACTAAAGTGGTTCGTACGGCCCTTCAGGATGCGGCATCTATTGCTGGCCTGATGATCACAACCGAAGCAATGGTTGCTGATAAACCAGAGCCTGCTGCACCGGCTATGCCTGGTGGCGGCGGAATGCCTGACATGGGCGGCATGGGCGGCATGGGCGGCATGGGCGGTATGGGCTTCTAAGCCACGCCAACCTCATACTACTCAAGTTTAGTTCTGAGTTTGAAACCCCTGCGGCCTATGCTGCGGGGGTTTTTCTTTGGTTGCTGGCCGCGGTCGGAAAACAGTTTGCCGTCTAACAGTTGCTATCCATTTGAACTGCGGTAAGTTGATCGATGAAAAACATATGAGATGGGTATAGTCATGCACAAATTTCAAAAGATCATTTTAGGCGCGATTGTTGGTGCGGCGGCAATGACCAGCACAACTGTATTTGCAGAACCAGTTACTTTCGACCGTGACAAGGCTATTGCAACTATCAAAACTTTGTCCGCCGACGAAATGGGCGGGCGCAGAACTGGTTCTGAAGGTAACGCCAGAGCTCAGGCTTTCTTGCTGGACCGCATCGCGGGCCTCAAGGTAGATATGGTTGGCCCGACCCATGAACATCAATTCAAATTTACGACCGAAAACGAGGACGGAACAAAAGCCGATTATGTGGGCACCAACTTGTTATTCCGCATAGAAGGCAGCGGAGACACTGATAAAACCATTGTTGTTTCAGCGCATTATGATCATTTGGGCACGCGCGACGGCGAAATTTATAACGGCGTCGATGACAACGCATCTGGTGTTGCAGGCGTGTTGGCTGTTGCAGAATATTTTAACGTACACCAGCCCAAAAACGATGTGATATTTGCGCTGTTTGACGCTGAGGAAATGAGGCTTCAAGGAGCGCGCTCCTTTGTCCGCAATATTGAGAAAATAGACCCCAACATCGCCTTCAATATCAATTTTGATATGATTAGCCGCAGTGACAAGAACGAACTTTATGTTGCCGGCACATTCCACCGACCGGGGCTGGTGCCCGTTATTGAAGCGATTGCAAAAAAAGCATCAGTAAAATTGCTGACAGGGCATGATGACCCGGCCCTCGGCGCCAATGACTGGACGTTTTCCTCCGATCACGGTCCGTTCCACCGTGCAGATATCCCATTTATTTATTTCGGGGTGGAAGATCACCCACATTACCATAAGCCATCGGATGACTTTGATACGGTTCCGCTTGATTTCTTCCTGCGATCGATTGAAACCGTCGTCATGGCCACAGCAGAGGTGGACGGCTCGCTTGAAGGCATCGTTAATAAGGGGGTGCAGTGATTGTTTTCTCGACAGCAATAAATTGTGCTGGATATTTATGTACTAGAACCCTATGGTCCGCCCGGCTAAACACAAAAACGTAAAGAACCCTATGTTAAACACGAACCATATCAACCGGCTAAGCCGACTGCGACGACGATAACAAACAGGTTTTAACCCTTTGTTGTCCACGGCGCTTTGCGTCAATGATATGGAAAAATGCGATGTTTACGTTCGATCAAGAGCGGGTGCCTGATGCGCCTGCCATCTCCAATCTTCTCGGTAGTGTTTTTGGCCCCAACAGGCACAACAAGGCATCCTATGCCCTGCGCGGCAACGTGCCGCCGATTACACCCCTGTGTCAGGTGGTGCGCGAAAGCGGAAAACTGGTGGCAAGCATTCGGTTTTGGCCGGTTCATATTCGCGACATGATAACCGGCGAAGGCCACAACGCATTGTTGCTTGGCCCCTTGGCAGTGGACCCGAATCATCAAAGCTCGGGTATAGGCTCCAGGTTAATGGAGCGCTCGCTATTGGCGGCTGATACACTTGGACACCGGCGCATACTCTTGGTTGGGGACACATGTTTTTACGCCCGCTTCGGATTTATACCGACATTGCCAAGCTATATTACGCTTCCCGGCGGTTTTGACGCGCGGCGGTTGCTGGTGAAGCAATCAGCCGTTTTGCCTTCATTGCCAGCGGTTGGCAGAGTTGAACCCGTAATAAATGCCCGTTGCCATGGGGCACAAAGGGAACTTGCGATCGCAAGCTGATCTTTAACCCCTTTTCATTGTTGGCTTATAGGCCATATAAAGGGGGAAGGAGATCGACGCGTGCAAGATGATAGGTCACACCAAGGCTTTGACCTGACTGCCTTCATGAAACAGGTTGGTGACCGGCGTTTCCCGCCAGTGGAAAAATGGCATCCTGATTTTTGCGGCGATATTGATATGCGTATCGCGTCCGATGGCACCTGGTTTTACATGGGTACACCGATCGGACGTGAGAAAATGGTGAAACTGTTCGCTTCTGTGTTGCGCAAGGACGGCGACGGTAAAACCTATCTGGTTACGCCAGTTGAAAAAATCGGCATCACAGTTGACGATGCACCGTTTTTAGCAACCAGCGTTGAATTTGCAGAATCAGATTCAAACTCCGGGCTTTCGCTTTGTTTTACAACTAACGTTGGTGATGCGGTGATTGCTGGTACAGACCACCCGATAAGGGTCGAGGTGGACAGTGAAACAGGTGAACCTCGGCCTTATTTACTGGTACGCGGGCGATTGGAAGCATTGATTGCGCGCACGGTATATTATGAGCTGATTGAACAAGGTAATATTGAAGATAACAACGGCGTCAGCTGCTGTAGTATAACAAGTAATTCGGTAAGATTTTCACTCGGTGAATGGCCGTCCGCACAATTGGCACCTGAGTGATTAAGCGGCGAAAGAATAAAGCGAACTATGGTTGAACATTGGTTACAAAGAGCATTATCAGATGAAAACCCTGGCGCTCGCGGCGCGCGGAGTGACTTTGACTTGAACCGCGAACATGATTCCGCGGACCTTATGAATGAAACTCCGCGTCAGGCCGCTGTGTTGGTACCAGTTGTCAACCGTGCTGAGGGTCCAACGATATTGCTAACCCAACGAACCGAAACGCTGTTAAAACACGCAGGGCAAGTTAGTTTCCCGGGCGGTAGTATTGACAAGGCTGATGAGAACGCAGTTGCAGCTGCCCTGCGCGAAACCCATGAAGAAATTGGCTTAACAGCGGACTTTATTGACATTCACGGCGAACTGGACCGCTACCGCACAGGCACTGGGTTCGAGATCACCCCTATTGTTGCGACGGTTCGTCCGGGTTTCAGCCTGCAAATTGATAGCGGCGAAGTGGCTGCCGCATTTGAAGTTCCACTTGATTTTATTTTGGATAGAAAAAACCACCAACGCCAAAGTGCGATGTGGCGTGGCCGACGGCGCCATTATTACGCTATGCCTTATGGGGACTTTTTCATTTGGGGCGCGACTGCTGCCATGCTGGTGAATTTGGTTGACGTAATGGAAGCCGCGAGAGAGGAAGTTTGAGATGGCAATTCTTTTGAGAGCAATGCTCATACTGATCCCGATTTTCGGTCTATTTTTGTGGATTCGCTGGCGAATGAAGCGCGATTTGGACGAGGAAACGAGGGAAGTCGAATTCCGACGTTTGCAGATTGGGATGACGGTATTGGTGCTGGCTACCCTGGCAACCGGACTTGGGCTCAGGTTTTTTGATGATGATGTCGGCGAGATCGACAGTATCTATGTGCCAGACCGGATTGAAAACGGAAAAGTAATTCCTGGTTATTACATCCCCAAAGACTCTGCAGATGAAAAGGACGGCAAAAAACCTAAGTCAGATGAAAGTGGTGGAGGACCCGGTGGGGCCCCCGATTGATCGCCTGATTGATCCGCCCGCTGGCTGGACCGCAGAGTGGCTACATTCTGACTTTTTCATGTCTGTAATCGAAGCACTTGGTCGTGACAACGTATGTTTTGTTGGCGGTGCGGTGCGCGACAGTTTACTTGAACTTGCCGTTTCCGACATCGACATGGCGACATCTCACACCCCGGAGGTTGTTCAGCGACTACTTGGCGACGCATCGATTAAAACCGTCCCTACTGGTCTGAAACACGGTACGGTCACGGCGATATACGGCGACCGAGCATGCGAAATTACAACGCTCCGCCGGGATGTCGCATCGGACGGGCGGCATGCGGACGTCGAATTTACGGATGATTGGCAAGCGGACGCTGAAAGGCGGGACTTTACAATCAACGCCCTATACGCAACGCCCGATGGCAAGATTTTCGACCCTGTTGGTGGGCTAGCCGACCTACGGCAGCGGAGAGTGCGTTTCATCGGCAACCCCGAAGAGCGAATCCGCGAGGATGCCCTGCGTATTGTGCGGTTTTACCGTTTTTCCGCCCGCTTTGCCGAGCATATTGATAGGGCAGGGCAAGCGGCTTGTGGAAAATGTGTTGATTTGATCGACGGGCTATCCATAGAACGCATCCGCGACGAGTTATTGAAAATGTTTTCGCGCGCCGAGATAATGCCAACAATAAAACTCATGCAACAAAGCGGGGTTCTTCGTCAGATATTCGGCGATGACTGGCAGCCCACAACCTTTCAGGCTTACTGCACTAGTGAGGCGCGGTTGAATGCGCCGATAAATTCTTTGGTAAGGTTGTATCAATTGCCCCGGGATATGCAGTCGGCGTCTGAGATGGCGGCCAAGTTTAAGCTATCCAACAAGGACCGCCGTTTTCTTATCAACATCGAATCTGCTGTTCAGCAAACCGATATCGAGACTGAGGCAGATGTTCGCAAGAGTTTTTATCAGTTCGGCAAAGCGGCAACGGCGGCCGCGCACATTATTCTTTCAAGCGGCGTATACGGCAGGGTCGAACAGCTTGCGGAAAATTGGACGATCCCTGAATTCCCCCTAAAAGGGCGCGATCTGATAGCAAAGGGTGCCGAGGCGGGGCCAGAGCTGGGTGACACATTGGCGCGGCTTGAACAACGCTGGATTGATAGCGATTTTTCGTTGACCAAAAGCCAGCTTGCGGCAACGCAATAGCGCGTATCAGCTTTTGCTTTTATTTAACTTTTTGTTTTTCCAGTATTTTGTACCGCGCAGGGTCGCCTGCAGCGCAAGCCCCGCCTTGGTAAACTGGTAGACATTAACCTTCTTGCTCAAGGTAGTCGCGCCGGAGGCTTCGCCGCCTTTTTTACCTGAATTTGCCGCCGCGTCGGCCTCGCCGGAAAAATCCCAGCCCTTTTCCACAAAATCGTGGAAAGCCTTGGTGTCGTGAAACACGAAAACGGCCCGGAAGTCTTTAATGCCCAATCCAAGCCCAACACCTGCGGAACCCATTTTCATATAAGTGTCATTGCCAGTTAATTTATCATGCGCCACCCCTTTGCCGCCGCCACCGGAAATGAAAATTACATTTACGCCAATATTTGAGAAAACGGCGTAACCAACAGAATTCTGAATTTCCAGCCGCGTTTCAGGCCGTTCGTCGTAAAGTCGCTCCAGCACTGCGGCCCGCATTTCAAGAATTTCAGCACGCTTTTTGTCGCTCTTGTCCGCGTGGGCGCTTGAGGCGATCATCAATAAACTCAAGAATGATGATAGGATCAATGAAATAGCTTTTGTGGGCATGCTGTAGGCTCTCTCTGCTGATTAGGATCGGTTCAATTTCTATGAGGATAAAGGCATTTTTACGGCAGTAACATCAATGCAAATCATAGTGATACGTTGTTAAATGTCACCACAATAACGCCGTATCTAGCCGCTTTTCCCGCAGTAACTAGAATAAGGAATGGTAAGAGCCGTATTTTAAATACACCGGCCACTAGGGTGAGCGGGTCTCCGACCACAGGTAGCCAAGCAAATAATAGCGACCATTTTCCGTAGCGATTGAAAAATTTGGAGGCCCGGATTATCGTCTTTTCTGAAAAAGGAAACCATTTCTTATCCTTAAAGTCGGCCAGGCGGCTGCCCAACCACCAATTTAGGACGGAGCCTGCTACGTTTCCAGACGTCGCTGCAACAAACAGCGCGAGCGGCAGTCCAGTACCGGCGGCAATCAGCGATGCAAGTGCAATTTCAGAAAACGCAGGCAGCAATGTTGCCGCGATAAAAGCATTCCAGAAAAGGCCGAAATATATGGCTAAATCAATTTCCACGAAATGCGTTTATGGCCACTTGGCTTCGGGCGGCAATGACATCAAAATGGCTTCCACGTTGCCGCCGGTTTTCAGGCCGAACGTTGTTCCCCGGTCGTAAGCCAAATTAAACTCTGCATAGTGACCACGGTATACCAGCTGTTGCTCGCGTTCCTCCGAAGTCCAGTCTTCATTCATATGCCGCGCAACCAGCGCCGGATAAATGTCGTTGAAAGTGCGTCCGACATCCTGGGTGAAGGCAAAGTCTGCATTCCAGTCATTGGTTGCCAGTTGATCATAAAATATACCGCCTTCGCCGCGCGCTTTGTTGCGGTGCGGAATATAGAAATACTCGTCGCACCATTTCTTGAACTTCGCATAATAATCCGGATCGTGCCGGTCACAACACCCTTCAAAAGCGGTGTGGAAGTCTTTGGTGTCCTCGCTATTCGGTAGCGGTGCGTTTAGATCAGCGCCGCCGCCGAACCAGTTTTTAGTAGTGCAAATAAACCGCGTATTCATATGAACGGCGGGCACGCGCGGGCTATTCATGTGCGCCACTAGCGATATTCCAGTGGCAAAAAACCGCGGATCGTGGGCTGCGCCCGGCATATTTTTGGCAAATTCTTCACTAAAAGTTCCAAAAACAGTGGAAATATTAACACCGACTTTCTCAAAAACCCGTCCGCCGCGCATGATAGACATGACGCCGCCGCCGCCATGCGCGCCGTCTGTTTGATTGGTTCTATCCCAGCTTTTCTGCTCGAAGCGGCCTGGTTCCCGTTCAGACAACGAACCAGCGCTCTTATCTTCTAACTCTTCGAAGCTGGCGCAGATTTGATCCCGGAGCGTTTTAAACCACTCGGCGGCCTGTTGTTTTTTACTGTCGATATCCATTGTTAATCCGTTTTTGGGTTAATCCGTTTTTTGGGTTGCCGAGGGCAACATATTTGTTTGTCGCAGCGCTTCGCCCAACACCATTGACAGGGCGACTGCAATATTCAGCGACCGCACTTCTGTTTTCATGGGAACGGTCACACGTGCGTCGCAGTATGAATGAACGTCCTCGGGCACGCCTGCAGATTCGCTGCCAACCATAAGAACATCGTCCGGTCGAAACGTGAAGTCGCTATAGACGGTTGATGATTGTGTCGTCAATAAAACCAATCGCCTCTGCGACAATTGGTGCCAGTTTTGAAAATTGACCCAATCCAGATGATGATGCATTTTCACATGATCTGCATAGTCCATGGCGTAGCGTTTTATCGCTTTTGGAGAAAAGGGAAAGCCACACGGCTCAATAATATGAACCGGTACATCCATACAGGCGCCGAGGCGTAACAGT
>JAJFIU010000098.1 GCA_021774695.1 Alphaproteobacteria bacterium
ATGCAGGCCTGCGGCATTAACCCTGGTGAAGTTAGGCAGTTGCAGGGCACCGATTTTTATACCTCGCACGAAGCGTTGTTGCTGGGGTACGAACAAGCGCTTACCCGGGTTGATAGTACATCAGGCGACTGGTACGACACATCGGCTCATATGTTATGGGTAGGAGACAGAACGCGTCAAATTGACGGGGCTCATCTCGAGTTTTTGCGCGGCGTGGCTAATCCACTAGCCTCCAAGGTGGGACCGACTACGGATCCCGATGAGTTAATTCGCCTGATAGACACTCTTAACCCGGACAACGAAGCCGGGCGCCTGACGCTGATCACGCGTTTCGGTGCGGATAAGGTTGAAGAGTATCTACCACGCATACTCCGCAAGGTTAAAAGCGAAGGGCGTCATATTGTTTGGTCTTGTGATCCGATGCACGGCAATACTTTGTCTGCAGCAGGTGGTCTGAAGACGCGCCCATTTGAACGTATTTTGAAGGAAGTTAAGCAAGTGTTTGCTTGCCATAAGGCCGAAGGCACTTATGCGGGCGGAATTCACCTTGAATTGACGGGTCAAAATGTCACCGAATGTACTGGTGGTGCAGCCGCCATCACAGAAGATGGGCTCTCTTCTCGTTACCACACACACTGTGACCCGCGGTTAAATGCAAATCAGGCAATTGAATTAGCGTTCCAGGTTGCGGAAGCTCTTAAGGAAGAGCGCGACGCCTTGGCAACTGTGGCTGCTGAATAACCTGAGCGCAACATATTGATCAATATACATTGGTATGACGTTACAATGCCCACGGGACTTGTTTGACGATGCGGGCCGATGTAAAAGGCTGCCATGGCTGATACTCTTTCCATATATATGGTTCAATCGAACCCGACGCTCGGCGCAGTAAGGGAAAATTGCGAAGCGATTGCGCAGTCCTATGCACACGGGATTACCGAGGGCGCGGACCTTGTGTTGACCCCTGAATTATCGGTGACCGGCTATCCACTTGAGGACTTGGTTTTAAAACCTGACTTCGTGCGCTCTGCAATGAAGGCCGTTGAAAGTCTGGCTGAAATCACCGGCGGTGCCAATTCTCCTGGTCTCATGGTGGGGTCGCCGTGGAAAGCTGGTGAGCAACTCTTTAACGCAGTACTATTGCTCGAAGACGGCGAGATTACTGAAATTCGTTTTAAACACAATTTGCCCAACTACGGGGTTTTTGATGAAAAGCGGGTGTTTGACCAAGGTCCACTGCCACAGCCAATGCCATTTCGCGGTTTTTCGCTTGGCGTGATGATATGCGAGGACATGTGGTATCCCGAAGTATCAGCATCACTTGCTAGTCATCAGGCAGATATACTGCTGGTGCTCACTTGCAGCCCGTTTGAGTTGGAAAAGCACGGAGAACGCCAGGTAAATGCTCGATTGAGGGTCGCCGAAAACGGTTTGCCTCTAGTATTTTGCAATCAAATATGTGGGCAAGATGAACTAGTTTTTGATGGCGCAAGTTATGTACTCGGCGCGGACGGCCAGACGGCAGTGCAACTTGCAGCCTGGGAAGAGGCTGAGCAGCTTACGGTTTGGACACGCACATCTGCCGGGCTGATCTGCGAAACTTCTCTGCATACTTCTCTTCAGGACGGCTTGGCTGCCATGTATCAAGCAATGATACTGGGGCTGCGTGACTACGTGCAAAAAAACCGGTTCCCCGGCGTTATTCTGGGCCTGTCCGGAGGGATTGACAGCGCCCTTTCAGCAGCGGTTGCTGTTGACGCACTTGGAGCATCAAGGGTGCACTGCGTAATGATGCCTACACGCTTTACGTCGGATGAAAGCCTCGGTGATGCCGCCGAGTGCGCCGAGCTTTTAAAAGTGGCTTACGACGTCGTGCCAATTAAACCGGGTATTGACGCTTTTGATACGATGCTGGCCAGTGCGTTTAAAGAAACGGCACCAGACACCACAGAAGAAAATATACAGTCGCGGCTTCGTGGGATGGTTCTTATGGCGCTGTCCAACAAATTTGGCAATATGGTGCTGACTACCGGCAATAAATCAGAAATGTCAGTGGGTTACGCAACACTTTACGGCGATATGTGCGGCGGATACAACGTGTTAAAAGACGTTTATAAGCTAGATGTGTTTGCTCTGTGTCGCTGGCGGAACGAGAACATGCCCAAAAACGCACAGGGGCCTAATGGTTTGGTTATGCCTGAAAATATTATTACCAAACCGCCAACCGCTGAACTTCGAGAAGGGCAGAAAGACGAAGACAGTCTTCCGCCCTATGAGCGGCTAGATGATATTCTTCGCTGCTTGGTTGACGAAGAAATGGCAGTCGCTGAAATTCTTGAGCGAGGCCACGATGCATCAGAGGTTGCGCGGATCGAACACCTGCTGTACATCGCCGAGTATAAAAGGCGTCAAGCCCCGCCGGGCGTCAAGATTACCCGGAAAAATTTTGGTCGGGATCGCCGATATCCGATTACAAATGGTTTTAGAAGTGCGCGTTCATAAGATCAGCGCTAGATTGCCAGAAGTTTACTGATGGTTCCAAGGAAAAGACAATGACTGTAAAAGTTCGTTTTGCCCCATCTCCAACGGGAAAATTGCATATTGGGAATATACGTGCCGCGTTAGTGAACTGGTTGTTTGCTGAACAGCAAAAGGGAACTTTTGTATTGCGCATCGATGACACAGATCTGAAACGCTCAACGCAGGAAAATGAAGATGCCATCAAAGCAGACCTCACGTGGTTGGGACTGCTGTGGGATGAGACATTTCGCCAAAGCGAACGGTTTGATCGATACAACGAAGTGGTGGTCTCTCTGAAAGAGGCGGGCAGGCTTTATGCATGCTACGAATCTGCAGACGAGCTGGATGTAAAGCGTAAAATTCAGATGGGCCGCGGAAAACCACCGGTCTATGACCGTGCAGCACTTGCGTTGAGTGACGATGATGTCAAAAAGTATGAGGCCGAGGGACGCAAACCTCACTGGCGCTTTAAGCTTGATGTACCAGCACGAATAGAATGGACCGACCTAATTCGGGAACGCGTCTCGATCGATATGGAATCCGTATCGGACCCTATCTTGATACGTGAAGATGGCAGCTTTCTATATACTCTGCCAAGTGTGGTGGACGACAGTGACTACGGCATCACTCATATTGTGCGTGGTGAAGACCATGTGACCAATTCAGCAGTGCAAGTACAGCTTTTTGAAGCCATCGGCGGCAAGGTTCCGGAAATGGCGCATTTTGCCCTGATGACGGGCAAAGGCGGCGAGGGGCTTTCCAAACGCCACGGCGCAATGTCAATCGGAGAATACCGAGACGAAGCAGGCCTGGAGCCAATGGCTATCGTGTCGCTGATGGCGAGGGTAGGCACAAGCGAACCTATCGAGGCTTTTCCATGCGTTGACGCGCTTATTGACGCGTTTGACTTCTCTAAATTCAGTCGGTCAACGGCCAAATTGGATCCAGCAGACCTGGATATGTTGAACGCAAAAATATTGCACACTATGCCGTATGATCAAGTACAGTCGAAGCTGAACGGCGTTAGCGAGGAAATGTGGCGTGCTATTCAGCCAAATCTGAGCAAGTTGTCAGATGTTGGGGATTTACTAAGAATAATCAACGGTCCGGTGAAGCCAATCATTGAGGATGCTGATCACATTGCCAAGGTGCGGGATTTGTTACCTGCCGGAGAAATCACACCTGAAACCTGGGCAACCTGGACCACAGCAATCAAGCAAGAATTGGGTGTTAAGGGCAAGGCGCTATTCAAACCACTTCGTCAGGCGCTTACAGGACAGGAACACGGCCCGGAAATGGCTGTCTTGTTGCCTTTGATTGGACGCGTGCGTGTTTTGGAGCGTTTGGCGGGCTGATTTATGACTAACATTCAACTATATAATACCAAAGCTCGCACCAAACAGCTGTTTGAGCCTATTGATCCCGAAAATGTTCGAATGTATGTGTGCGGACCGACGGTGTATGATTTTGCCCATATCGGCAATGCGCGGCCTGTGGTTGTCTTTGACGTTTTGTTTCGCCTGCTGAAGCTCATATACGGCAGTGAGAATGTTACATACGCACGCAATATTACCGATATCGACGACAGAATCATGGCCAAGGCCGTCGATGAAGGCGTGAGCATACGTTCGATCTCTAATCGCTATGCAAAAGTTTATGCAGAAGACATGGCCATTTTGGGAGCACTGGATCCATCGTTAGCACCGCGCGCCACTGAGCACTTGCCCGAAATGATCAAGATGATGAAAACCCTCATCGACAAAGGCAATGCCTACGAAGCGGAAGGCCATGTAATGTTTCATGTGCGGTCTATGGAAAATTATGGCGCTTTATCTCGCCATTCGCGGGACGAGCTTATCGCTGGTGCTCGCGTGGACGTGGCGCCGTTTAAAAAAGACCCTGCCGATTTTGTTTTATGGAAGCCTTCATCAGAAGACCAGGTTGGTTGGGGAAGTCCATGGGGTAAAGGCCGTCCGGGTTGGCATCTAGAGTGCTCATGCATGATCGAAAAACATTTGGGGAAGACAATTGATATTCATGCAGGCGGGCAGGACTTGATCTTCCCCCATCATGAAAATGAAATTGCCCAAAGCGAGTGCGCGCATGGTGAAACGTTTGTAAACTATTGGATGCATAACGGTTACTTGACAGTAAACGGTGAGAAAATGTCCAAATCTCTGGGCAACTTTCATACGGTGCATGACTTGGTTACCAAGTTTCCAGGTGAGGCCCTTCGTCTGTCGCTGTTAACAGCCCACTATCGGCAGCCAATAGACTTTTCGCTTGAAAGTGTTGCCGAGCAGAAGCGAAGGCTGGATCGCTGGTATCGGATAACTGCAGATGTAAAAGCCGCTAGTAGCGTACCGCTGCAATTGATTGAAGCGTTGTCAGATGATCTGAATACCCCCAAAGCAATTTCGGCACTTGATGCATTGGCTACGCAAGAAACTGCGGCCGAGTTGAAAGCAGGTGCTCAATTTGTTGGTCTTTTGATGCAAGATAGTGACAGCTGGTTCCAAGAGGGCGCGGCTGACAGTGTAGCAGCAGATGAAATTGAAGCTCTGATCAATAATCGTATAGAAGCCCGTGCCAGCAAAGACTTTGCCGAATCAGATAGAATCAGAGACCGACTCGAAGAGCTCGGTGTGATTCTGGAAGACGGGCCTTCGGGCACCACGTGGCGCAGAGCAAACTAGGTGAAACTTAACCCTGCAATAATTCTCGTTCAGCCGCAGTTGGGCGAAAATATAGGCAAAACTGCACGTGCCATGCTTAATTTTGGCCTTACCGACATGCGACTTGTTGCTCCGCGAGACGGCTGGCCCAATCCATCAGCTGGGCCAGCGGCGGCTGGCGCAGACATGGTTTTAGACAATGCCAAGACATTTGACACTGTCGCCGACGCAGTTGCCGACTGTCACCGTGTTTTTGCGGCCACCGTTCGCGACCGCGACATGCCAAAACCAGTGGCTACTCCGGGAGAAGCTGCGAAAATGGTTTCGGAAAGCTTTGCGTCTGGTTTACAGAGTGCCTTTCTTTTTGGACGTGAGGCATCGGGGCTTTCAAACGATGATGTATCGCATGCCGACACCGTTTTAACGGTTCCGGTCAATCCCTCCTTCGGAAGCCTTAACTTGGCGCAGGCCGTGATTTTAGTTGCTTATGAGCTGTTTAATATCAGCGATGAAACTAAACCTCATATGACCGCACATCCTGAGGGACCGGCAAACAAAACCGAGACAGAGGATCTTCATCAGCATTTGGCGTCTGAATTGGATAACAGAGGCTATTTCCGAAGTGAAGATCGGCGCGCTACCCAAGAGCGTACATTGAGAAACCTGATTTTGAACGCGGGTTTTTCATCACAAGAAGTTCATACACTGCGTGGTGTCATTAAGTCACTTTCACGACCAAAGCGTTAATCACAGCTTCATTTGACGTGGGTATATAGTTGGGTAAAGTGGGCCAAGGCGTTTGGCCGAAGGGAGTACAACGGTATGTTTGCAGCTTTAGTCGGCGCAATGATGGTTATGCAAGGTCTGGATGAAACCGGAATTGCGGTTGCCAAGCCTATTGGCAAGGCAATTTTGGAGCCAATGTCTGGAAGCTATTTTCAAATATTCGAATTCTACGGCAGGCCGCCACACACTTGGCGCCACGCGACCAGAATGGTTAAGGGCTATCGACACCAAGACAGAGAAGGCCGTTTGGCATTTGTGAAATCCGGCGCAACGCACTTCTTTCTGGTTTTGAATTTTGAGATGCTACGCGAGAAGAAAATGTGGATTGGCCTGAGTGCAGAATGTAACAAGCAAGCTGATTTGAAATGGCTGGACGAGACGCCGTTAGGTGATGGCAGTTTTCGTGCCTGGAGTCCTGTAGCTCAGAAAGGGATTAGGGCAGGCTGTGCCAGCCTGCAAGACACCGCTACCCGTTTACCAGTTTATTATGACCCAACAGAATTCGGCGTTCGTTGGGAGATAGGCAGGGTCGGGACCAACATCCAGCATATGATGGTTGAATTTCCTGTGCCACCGGAGCAGCCTGCCGACGAAGCCTCTGAAGAGCCTGTCACCGACGAGTAAAGGCGAGTGTGGCAGAGGCCATTATCTATCGAGCAAGCTGGCCATTTCCATAGCAAAATACGTGAGGATGCCATCCGCTCCGGCCCGCTTGAAGGCCAGAAGCGATTCCGCCATCACTGTTTCCTGGTCCAGCCATCCATTTTGGCTGGCGGCTACTAACATCGCGTACTCGCCTGAGACCTGATAGGCAAATGTTGGAACGCCGAATGCCTCTTTGACGTCCCTTATTATATCGAGATAAGGCATGCCGGGTTTGATCATGACGCTGTCTGCACCTTCATTTATGTCCAGTTCAACTTCACGCAGTGCCTCTAGCCTGTTTGCAGGGTCCATTTGATAGGTTTTTTTATCGCCTGCTAAAATGCCTCCGCTGCCAACTGCATCCCGGAACGGGCCGTAAAATCCTGACGCATATTTAGCGGCGTAAGCCATAATCTGAACATGCTGGTAGCCGGCGCTGTCCAATTCATGGCGAATGGCGCCCACGCGTCCATCCATCATATCGGACGGCGCGATGATGTCGGCACCAGCGGCAGCCTGTACGACGGCTTGCTGCACCAACACGCCGACGGTTTCATCGTTTAGAATGTTACCGTTTTCAACCAGTCCGTCCTGCCCATGAATGGTGTAGGGGTCTAAGGCCACATCTGCAAGCAGGCCAATATCCGGCACCGCTGCTTTAATTGCCGACAATGCGGTGTTGATCAAATTATCTCTATTAAGTGCCTCGTCACCGCGTTCCGAGCGGCGTTCGCTTTGTGTGGACGGGAAAAGGGCGATGCATGGAATGCCCATCTTGTGTGCTTGCTTGGCCGCTTCAACTGCTTTGTCCACACTGAGACGCGAAACGCCGGGCATGGAATGAACCGGGATTTCTTGGCCTATGCCGTCACATATGAATAGCGGCCAAATCAAATCATCAACTGAAATCGATGTTTCCCTGATCATGCGACGGGACCAATCACTTGATCGAGGCCGCCGAAGACGTGTGGCTGGAAATTTTTTTGTCATGTCCGGTTCTCTCTTAGGCACAGTTTTATTCACGTCGAGGTTTGTATCCTGTTTGTCATCGAAATGCTCTGAAAAGCAACAATTTAGCGACAATTTTAGTATTAACGAAGCGTTAGCTCTTCTCGCGGAAACTGGGAAACAACGGATTCGACGAAAAATTGCTTAAATTATCGAGATAAACACTGCTTCGGCGATCCAAAACTAGGCAAATTTAATGTAAAAAGGGGTAACAACCCATGAGTGGCTATGACTTTAACGACCCAAAGTTCCTGTTTCTCGACATCCTTTCGCTTGTTGAAAGGCTTCACCGACGCTTGCTGGATGTGTTGAAAAACCATCTGGAACAGATAGGCCGAAATGACCTGAACCCTGTACAAGCCTTGTTGTTGCACAATATCGGCGAGAACGAGATGACTGCGGGTGAGCTAAAAACTAGAGGCTATTATCAGGGCTCCAATGTTTCGTATAACCTGAAGAAACTGGTTGAGATGGGCTATTTGCGCCATGAACGGTCAGACTATGACCGGCGGGCAGTGCGTATTTCCCTGACCGATCAAGGGTACGAAATTCGGGATTTGATCGATCAGCTTTATGTCCAGCACATGCAAGAACTAATGCAAGATGATTTGATCTCACACGACGAACTCAAAAGTCTGCGCAAAAACCTTCGCAACCTGGAACGCTTCTGGTCTGACAAAATCCATTTTGGTCTCTAGGGTTAATTTGGGTGATTTGAAGCCATTTAACGACAAGTTGAATGACTGAAATCGAAACTTTCTGGTTTCGATAAGGCTGGTTTGCTATAAATAATTAGCAAGGTGACGACTAAAATTGACCTGCGACAATTTCGTTGCTGGACGAATCATATAGTTTTAGGCTAGTTACCGACGCGCTAGGGCCCTATATTAGGATCCTAAGCACATAATTAAGGCCAATTAGTCAACGGACTGTCAGATGGACTATGAGAAGATATTTGCTGAGGCGATAGAAGCCATTCGCGACGAAGGTAGGTACCGGGTGTTTGCGGACATCTCCCGTGACCGGGGTAGTTTCCCGCGTGCCGAGCGTCATGACGCTGGTGATAACGCAAAATCGATCACTGTTTGGTGCAGTAATGACTATCTGGGTATGGGCCAGCACCCGGATGTTTTGGCTGCTATGCATAAAGCGCTAGACGAGACTGGTGCTGGGGCTGGCGGCACCCGCAATATAGCTGGTAACAATCATTATCATGTTTTGCTTGAGCGTGAGCTCGCGGACCTTCACGGCAAAGAAGCATCGCTGCTGTTTACCTCAGGTTACATTTCCAATGAGGCCACTCTGTCTACGGTTGCTAAGTTGCTCCCTAATTGCGTTGTATTTTCTGACGAGCTCAATCACGCCTCAATGATTCAGGGAATTCGCAATAGTGGTGCACAGAAGTTCATTTTCCGTCACAACGATATCGGCCATCTTGAAGAACTGTTGAAAGCAACCGATCCTGCTGCGCCAAAAATAATAGCTTTCGAATCGGTTTATTCTATGGACGGTGACATGGCACCGATTGGCGAAATTTGCGACCTCGCGGACAAATACGGTGCAATGACCTATCTTGATGAAGTCCATGCCGTTGGTATGTACGGTGAGCAGGGCGCTGGAGTTGCAGAGCGTGACGGCATAGCAGACCGAATTACCATCATTGAAGGCACCTTGGGCAAGGCGTTCGGTGTAATGGGCGGTTACATTGCGTCGTCCAAGGCACTAGTGGATGTTGTGCGCAGTTATGCTTCAGGATTTATTTTCACTACAGCACTCAGTCCAGTATTGGCCGCAGGCGCTTTGGCCAGTGTTCAACACTTGAGGAGTAGTGCCGTTGAACGAATTGCTCAGCAAGAGCGTGCTAGAGATCTGAAAAAGCGGATGAAGGATGCTGGACTGCCGGTAATGGATTCGGTCAGTCACATTGTGCCGCTATTTATTGGTGATCCGGTTCTGTGCAAGCAGGTTTCTGATGTTTTGCTTAATGAATTTGGTATTTATGTTCAGCCAATCAATTATCCCACAGTTCCCAAGGGGACCGAGCGACTACGTTTTACGCCTGGCCCGCTGCATGATGATAAGGCAATGGACGCATTGATGGACGCCCTGTCCACCGTATGGAATCGCCTCAATCTAGCGCGGTCCGCCGCGTAAGATGCATTGAATGGCGGCACCCCGGAATATAATCATCGAATTTACCCCGGTTGGGAACGCGGTTAAAGTCTCGGCTATTTGTGAAGATACAGGCCGCGAGGTATCCATTGTCGGTGATAGGAATGCCGGAAAAACCGAGCTGGAAATGCTAGCGGTGCGCAAACTTAAATACGTTATGGCAAAAGACGAGAAACCCGTTCCAAACCGCCGCGGCTTCGAGGTTTAGCTACCGTTTCCAGTCCATATATCGTCTACTTCGCCAACCTCCACTACACTATATTGAATTTTTTGGTGAACGCCGCTTGGGTTGCCTATTCAATTATGATAAGACCAAATTCGAATTTTATCAGCGCTGACTCGAAAGGTGATTTTGGGGCGCGCGACAGTATTTCGGGGAAGTATTTTGTCAGAGTCTGTCATTGCTATTGCCTGCGACCACGGTGGCTACGAGCTGAAAGAGTTACTTAAAACCATTTTGCTCAACAAGGGTCTTCAACTTCTTGATTTAGGTACCGATAGTGCCGAATCTGTGGATTATCCTGAATTTGGCCGGGCTATGGGCAATGTTATCGAGTCTGGCAAGGCATCCCGCGGAATTCTGATTTGCGGCACTGGCATTGGCATTTCAATCGCGGCCAATAGAAATCCAACCGTAAGGGCAGCTGTCTGTCACTCCGGCCTGTCAGCCAGACTATCGCGCCAACATAATGATGCCAATGTTCTTGCGCTGGGTGCGCGCCTGATCGGTGTTGAAACAGCATTAGACTGTGTGGAGCAATTTCTAACAACTGAATTTGAAGGCGGGCGTCACCAGCGACGGGTAGACCAGCTTGGACGTTAAAAACCAATTTAAAATACGAAGGCGCGTTATATGAACGATTATACTCACAAAGGGTTCTTCTCGGCAGGACTGTCTGATACTGACCCGGACCTCAAGCAATCCCTGGACGGGGAACTTGCACGTCAGCAAAATCAAATCGAGCTGATTGCGTCCGAAAACATCGTAAGCCAAGCTGTTCTTGAAGCCCAAGGTTCGGTTTTAACCAATAAATACGCTGAGGGTTATTCGGGCAGGCGCTACTATCAGGGCTGCCACCATGTTGATATTGCTGAGAACCTCGCGGTTGAACGCGCAAAGAAGTTGTTCGACGCTGGGTTCGTAAACGTGCAACCACATTCTGGAGCCCAAGCCAACGGCGCAGTCATGTTGGCTTTAACCAAGCCCGGTGACACAATTATGGGAATGTCGCTCGACGCTGGCGGACACCTGACACACGGCGCTCCTCCGGCAATGTCTGGAAAGTGGTACAATGCCGTTCAGTATGGTGTTCGGCGCGAAGACGCTTTGATCGACTATGATCAGGTAGCGGCGATGGCGGCAGAGCATAAACCACGCTTGATTATTGCTGGCGGTTCAGCCTATCCGCGCGCCATTGATTTCGCCAAATTTAGAGACATTGCCGCCTCGGTCGGGGCCATATTTATGGTCGATATGGCTCACTTTGCCGGTCTTGTTGCAGGCGGGATGCATGATAATCCGCTTGAATACGCCGATGTGGTTACCACAACTACGCATAAGACACTGCGCGGCCCTCGTGGCGGAATGGTGCTGACAAATGATGAAGCCATCGCCAAAAAAATCAACTCGGCCGTTTTCCCTGGTTTGCAGGGTGGGCCATTGATGCATGTTATAGCCGCAAAGGCAGTAGCTTTCGGTGAGGCACTGCGGCCAGAGTTTAGGGATTACTCCAGACAAGTTGTTACAAACGCAAAGGCACTGGCCGCGCGGCTTAAAATGAATGGATTTGATATC
The DNA here is from genome assembly GCA_021774695.1 of Alphaproteobacteria bacterium. Classification (GTDB taxonomy): domain Bacteria; phylum Pseudomonadota; class Alphaproteobacteria; order Sphingomonadales; family Kordiimonadaceae; genus Kordiimonas. Next base: position 11,602 of record JAJFIU010000098.1, read on the forward strand.
GTGTCAGGCGGTACTGACACACATGTTGTTCTTGTGGATCTGCGCCCTAAAGGCATTACAGGAAAAGCGGCTGATGAAGCACTGGAGCGGGCCTTTATGACCTGCAATAAAAACGGTGTTCCATTCGATCCGGAAAAACCCTTCATAACGTCTGGTATTCGCCTGGGTACGCCAGCGGGCACAACGCGCGGATTTGGCACCGAGGAATTTGAACAGATTGCCGACATGATCACTACAGTGATCGACGGTTTGGCTGCTGATCCGGACGACAATTCTGCTGCCGAAACTTCTGCAAGGGTCTTGGTAAGTGAACTTTGTTTAAGGTTCCCCATTTACGAGGGCTAAGCTTCTCGCTACATATATATCCGATCAATTAGTGAACGTAACACCATATTTGGGAATAAAGGGGCTGGTCGCCAATGCGTTGTCCGTTTTGTCAGAACGAAGATACACAGGTTAAAGACAGTAGGCCGTCTGAGGATAAGGCTGCAATTCGACGTCGTCGATATTGCCCCGCGTGCGGTGCCAGGTTTACCACATTTGAACGTGTACAGCTGCGCGAGCTTACGGTCGTTAAGAAAAACGGCCGAAAAGTGCCTTTTGAACGTAACAAGCTGGAACGTTCATTGGATATAGCGCTTAGAAAGCGCCCTGTGGACCCAGAACAAGTCGAACGAATGGTCAACGGTATTGTCCGCAGGCTCGAGTCTATGGGCGAGAGCGAGGTACAGTCTGATGTAGTAGGCCGGTTGTTGATGGAAGGGCTGGAGAGTCTCGATCAGGTTGCTTACGTCCGCTATGCTTCAGTTTACCGAAATTTTCGCGAAGCCTCAGATTTTGAGAAGTTTCTTGGCAAAATGAGCGGTCCTGAAGAAGATTATTCGGAGGACTGATTTGCCGCCTGTCCACCTCACGGACGAAACGTGGATGCGCATTGCTTTGGGCCTTGCACGTCGTGGCTTAGGACAGGTTGCTCCCAACCCCGCTGTTGGCTGCATTCTGGTGAAAGACGATATTGTTCTTGGCCGAGGTTGGACACAACCCGGAGGTCGGCCGCATGCTGAAACCGAGGCGCTAACGCAAGCAGGCAAAGCATCACGCGGCGCAACGGCTTATGTGACATTAGAACCATGCGCTCATACCGGAAAGACACCACCATGCGCTGATGAGCTTGTAAAAGCAGGTATCCAGCGAGCCGTAATTGCGGTGGCTGACCCAGATCCTCGCGTTTCAGGTAAAGGCATTGGAATATTGCAGGCCGCTGGAATTGAGGTTGCCCTTGAAGTTCTTGAAAAAGACGCCACGGACCTTAATCAGGGATTTTTTAATCTCATCATCCGAAAGCGACCAAGATTCACGCTGAAGACGGCTTCGACCCTGGACGGAAAAATTGCACTCGCGAATGGTGATAGCAAATGGATTACCGGAGAGCGTGCCCGCACATTTGGTCATCTGATGCGGGCAGAGCATGACGGGATATTGGTGGGTGTTAACACTGTTATCGCTGACAATCCCAGTCTTACATGCCGCATTCCCGGGCTCAACTCTAGAAATCCGATACGAATTGTTCTGGATAGCAACCTTCGACTTTCGCCAGACGCTGCAATCTTCTCAAAAGAAGCCGGTGACCAACCAATCCTTGTTGTGACCAAAAAAGATGCCCGAACGTCACAGTTTGTCGGTTGTAATGTTGAGTTTATCCAAGTTGAAACACCGCATGATCTTGCTCTTGTTGCAAGGGCATTGGGTGAAAGAGGGTTGACCTCCGTATTGATTGAGGGAGGGGCAGAAGTGGCGGCAAGTTTTTTATCGGCTGACTTAGTAGATGACCTTTGCGTTTTTTCCGCTGGAAAAATGATTGGAAACAAAGGATTAAGCGCAATTGGCAATCTAAACCTTGCCTCGTTGCCGGATGCGCCCCATTTCACGCCTACAGCTATTCGTCGTTTAGGCTCGGATATGCTTGCAACCTTTCGAAAGGCGAGGTAACTCAAGGCCATGTTTACAGGAATCATCACAGATGTTGGGCGTGTTACAGCAGTCAGCGGCGTAGCTGATAAGGTTTTCACCTTTCAAACTGCTTACGATTTATCGTCAGTCGACATTGGTGCTTCGATCGCATGTGGCGGCGTATGCTTGACGGTTGTTGATAAAGCAGGTGGCGAGTTTTCTGTTGATGTTACGCAGGAAACATTGAGTGTTACAAATTTGGGTGACTGGGTTGAAGGCACCGAAGTGAATCTCGAACGCTCGTTGAAGGTTGGTGACGAACTGGGCGGCCATATAGTGACTGGCCATATTGATTGCGTGGCTTCAATTGTACGTTTTGAGACGGTTGAAGGCTCAATTGCTGTCAACGTGCAGGTTCCCAAGAAATTTAGTCACCTAGTTGCCGAAAAGGGTAGCGTAACCGTTAACGGCGTGTCGTTGACCGTAAACGCGATTTTGGACAATGATAGTGGTGCCGAGTTTTCGATTAATTTGATACCGCATACGCAAGCAGTCACCAGTTTTCGAAATAGCCGACTAGGTGACAAAGTCAACGTTGAATTTGACATTTTGGCGCGCTATGTCGCCCGTTTACAAAGTAAGAGTTAGTCGTGCCGCATAAATTTCTCTCCCCGATTGAAGATGTTATCGAAGACGCGCGCAATGGGCGTATGTTTATCCTGGTTGACGATGAAGACCGGGAAAATGAAGGCGACCTTATAATTCCGGCACAAATGGCTACACCGGATGCGGTCAACTTTATGGCTAAATATGGCCGGGGACTGATTTGCCTCCCGCTTAGCCGGCGCCGTGTCGAAGAATTGGAACTGCCACTGATGAGCGCCAATAATCAGGCTCGCAACCAAACAGCTTTTACAGTCGCCATTGAAGCAAAAACCGGGGTCACAACCGGCATTTCCGCAGCAGATAGAGCGCGAACCATTGCCGTGGCAATCGATTCGTCCAAGGGTAAACAGGATCTTGCAACACCGGGCCACGTGTTTCCGTTGGTAGCCCGCGACGGCGGTGTCCTTGTTCGGGCCGGCCATACTGAAGCGGCAGTTGATATCTCCCGGCTTGCAGGACTGAACCCTTCTGCTGTTATATGCGAAATCATGAATGAAGACGGCACCATGGCCCGTTTATCTGATTTGGTTGTCTTTGCCAAAGAACACAAATTGAAGGTCGCAACGATTCGCGACTTGATCGCCTACAGGTTAAAAAATGACGCTCTTGTTGAGCGTGTTCGGGAAACTAGTTTAGCTAGGCAAAGCGGCCACAAATGGAAGGTTTCAGTATATCAGTCGACAGCCGACCAGAAAGAGACTGTCGCGCTTTCCTACGGTGAAATTAAACCAGATAGCCCTGTGGCAGTCCGTATGCATTCGCTCAATCCATTTGAGGATATTCTGGGCATGGACCATCCCAGAACCGGCCAATTGCAGCGAGCATTATCTGCGATTGAAGAGGAAGGCGCGGGCGTTGTTGTCCTATTTCCCGGTCTTGTGGGCATGCGACCGTCTAAGGTCGCCGAGGAAACTGCAAAAAATAAAGGCCACAACACACTTCGTGATTACGGTATCGGGGCACAGATACTTCGGGACTTGGGCGTCAGGCACATGATATTACTGACAAATTCGCCTAGTCACATTGTAGGGCTTGAAGGATACGGCCTAGACGTTGTAGAACAGCGCGAAATTCCGGGTGAAATGTAGCGCCTAGCTAGGTTTACCGTCCCTTTTGATTGGAGCCACAATGGCCAAACCACATTTGTTAATAGTTGAAGCACGATTTTACGCTGACCTGGCTGACGAGCTTGTTGCGGGTGCTGTCGAGGCTATCGAAGCTGCGGGCGGCACTTGGGAGCGCGTGGAGGTTCCCGGTGCATTGGAAATTCCTGCTGCAATTTCAATGGCTGACGCGGGTACAAGTAAGTCATTCGACGGTCATGTTGCCCTCGGTTGTGTAATACGTGGCGAAACCAGCCATTATGATTACGTGTGCGGCGAGTCTGCACGCGCGCTACAGGATTTAGCCACTCATGCTAATATTGCTCTTGGGAATGGTATTTTAACGGTTGAAAACCACGACCAGGCCTGGGTTAGGGCGTCCAGAGACAAGAAAAACAAAGGTGCTGACGCCGCTAATGCTGCACTGAGAATGGCTGCATTAAAGCAAGAATTTGGAGCAAATTTCTAATGGCTCGTGATCGCAGCACTCCAAAACAGGGCGGACCGAGAAGCGCTGCCCGACTAGCCGCTGTTCAGGCATTTTACCAATTGTTGATGGCTGAACAGCCCAATGTAGACAAGGTTGTTGCAGAATATATTGAGCACCGACTGGGCGCTGAAATCGAGGGTGACCAGTATGTCAACGCAGACGCTGCAATGTTTGAGGACATACTCGAAGGTGCCTGGAATCGCCGCGAAGAGTGGCGGGCAATAATTACTACCCATTTGAACAAAGACTGGACCATGGAGCGCATCGACAAGATATTGATCGCTGTCCTGTCGGCTGGATGCTATGAACTGGCATCGCGAATAGATGTTCCAACAGCGGTTATAATCAACGAGTATGTTGACGTAACGCACGGGTTTTATGAGCGCGCAGAAGCTTCGTTTGTAAACGGCGTTCTGGACCGGATAGCGAAAGAACTTCGGTAGAGTTCAACAGTTTTCTGAAAGGTCCAGAGATTTTATGGCCGGCGAATTCGATCTGATATCAACTTATTTCAGTCCGCTTGCCGGACCTGAAGGGTTGGGTCTGATCGATGATGCAGCCTGTTTCTCAACTTCCTCATCAGAAGATATTATTGTTACCAAAGACATGCTGGTAGAGGATGTGCATTTTCGCGGCCAGGACCTAGCGAAAATGATTGGCTATAAAGCGCTCGCAGTAAATATATCTGACTGTATTGCAAAGGGTGCCAAGCCTTACCTTTACTGGCTGGGTTTAGCACTTCCAAATAATACCGGAGAAGACTGGATTCGGGAATTTTCAGCGGGTCTTAATGGAGCCCAAGCTACCTTTGACTGCAAATTGGCGGGTGGCGACACGACTGCAATTACAGGGCCTAAAGTCATTAGTATCACCTTGATGGGGAAAGTGCCCAAGGGTCAAATGATAAAACGTAGCAGCGCTATGGTGGGCGATGATGTTTATGTTACCGGCACTTTAGGGGACGCGGCCCTGGGTCTGTGGTGCTTGAAGAACGATAGACCCCAGGCATCGGGATTGATTGCAGCATACCAAAAACCATCTCCGCCAGTTGCATTTGGGCAAGCTATACGGGGGCTGGCTAACAGTTCAGCGGATGTATCTGACGGATTGATTGCTGATGTAGGTCATATTGCGAAAGCGTCAGGCGTAGGTGCGGTTCTGCACCAAAATTATTTACCGGTGAGTGCGGACGCATATCAACTGTTAGAAACTCACCCAAGTCTGTGGCCCAAAGTTTGGACGGGTGGCGACGACTACCAGACTGTTTTTACTGCACCATCTGGACTGCAAAACGAATTTTCGCGATTGGCCGAGGGGTTAGAGACCCGTGTTTCTCTTATTGGCGAAGTAACGGCCGGACAAGGTATTCAACTACTTGATCAGGACGGACAAACTGTGCAAGTTACGTCTGGGGGTTACGCACACTTTTGAAGTCTGGAAGGCTAGTTATGTCGGAGAATTCTAAAGATAATCAAATTGATGCCGGTGGCTCAGGTAAAGGGTTGCTTGTGCTAGGGTTGCTAGGTGGCCTTTTGGTCGGTGGTGGGCTGGCTTACTATTTTCTTAAAGACCAAATCCAGTCGAGCGACGACAGCTCATCGGAACAGCAAGAGCAAGAAAAATTGGAACCGCTACAGGCTATAAGGTTTGAACGCCTAACTGTTCCAATCTATGTCCGGTCCGGTAATTCCTCGCGGTATATTGGAAACTTTTTTATCAATATTGATGTATTGGTCCGGGGTGACGATAATTTAATTGCCGTTCGCCGGTCAGAACCGCAGCTTCAACACGCCTTTATATCGGCTATTAGCAGCGCAGATCTGATGCAAGAAGGGTCTTCTCAGCAGTTAGACATGGAAAAAACTTCACGGGTGCTAAAGGCAAAGGCCAACGAAGTGTTGGGTTCCAATGCAGTGGCTGATGTTTCGGTGGTGGAAGCCATGCGAATACCCAATTAATTGGTATAATTTCAATAGGATTCAACTCAATTACGAGAAAATGTTACTTGGCGCGCTATATAAGCGATTGCGGGCTTGCAAGCGCTGAATTTGGTTTCTAGAGTACCGCAGCGGTTGGTCAGAGACCGTAAAAATATTAGGGGCTGGTTGATGAAATGGGACGTATCATTGGCCATTAGTCTTGGTTTAAAGTTTAGAGGGGGATTCCCATGGACGTTTTATACATTTCCATAGCGTGCGGTTTACTTGCCGTGATTTATGGAGTGGTCACGCGCGGTCAGATTTTGGCAGCGAGTGCAGGCAGTGAAAAAATGCAAGAGATTGCTCTTGCCATTCAGGAAGGTGCGCAAGCGTATCTGAATCGTCAGTATCGCACCATTGCGATCGTTGGCGTTGTCGTCACTATTGCTTTGTTTCTTGCGCTTGGTGGCATATCAGCTACTGGCTTTGTGATTGGCGCCGTTTTGTCGGGCGCTGCAGGCTATATTGGCATGCTAATTTCAGTACGTGCAAACGTTCGGACAACCGAAGCTGCGAGAACGGGCCTGCAAGAGGGTCTTACGATTGCGTTCCGTTCTGGTGCTGTAACTGGAATGCTTGTGGCCGGATTGGCGCTTTTGGCGATTGCGGGTTTTTACGCGGTTCTTACTGGTCCGATGCAAATTGAAGCGACTAGCAGAATTGTTATCGAAGGCCTGGTATCTCTCGGCTTTGGTGCATCTTTGATTTCCATCTTCGCTCGTTTAGGCGGTGGTATCTTTACCAAAGGTGCTGATGTGGGCGCTGATCTTGTCGGTAAAGTAGAAGCAGGGATTCCCGAAGATGACCCCCGAAACCCAGCAGTAATTGCAGACAATGTCGGTGATAACGTGGGCGACTGTGCCGGCATGGCCGCAGATTTGTTTGAAACCTATGTGGTAACAATTGGCGCAACAATGGTTCTTGCTGCACTGTTTCTCGATAGTGGCGCTGCTGAAATCATGTCGTTGCCCCTGATAATTGGTGGTGTTTGTATCATCACCTCAATCATTGGCACCTATTTTGTCAAACTTGGCAAAAGCAACAATATCATGGGGGCTTTGTATAAAGGCTTCTTGGTTACAGCCGTGTTATCCGCAGTTGCCATCTGGTTTGCCATGGAATTCGCCCTTGGCGGAGATATGAGCAAAACCTTCACCACAGCAAACGCCGAATTTTCTGGACGCACACTATACTACTGCGGCCTGGTTGGTTTGGTTGTAACCGGTGTTATCATTTGGTTGACTGAATATTATACTGGCACCGAATATCGCCCGGTTCGCTCAATCGCCAAGGCATCAGAAACAGGTCACGGAACAAACGTGATCCAAGGTCTCGCTATTTCTTTAGAATCAGTTGCACTACCAACACTCGTTATTTGTGCCGGCATCATCGCTGCTTATCAGCTTGCCGGTGTTCTTGGCCTTGGCTTTGCTGCAACAGCAATGTTGGCACTAGCCGGTATGGTTGTCGCACTTGATGCATACGGTCCGGTTACCGATAATGCTGGTGGTATCGCTGAGATGGCTGGTTTGGACGACGAAGTTCGCAGCCGCACCGACGCGCTTGACGCGGTAGGCAACACTACTAAAGCGGTAACTAAGGGCTACGCAATTGGTTCTGCTGGCCTGGCGGCACTTGTGCTCTTCGGGGCTTACACTGCTGATTTAGCGAAATACTTCGGTGATGTGCCGGTCAACTTCGAGTTGTCCAATCCATATGTCATCGTTGGTTTGTTCCTTGGTGCTATGCTGCCTTATCTGTTTGCGTCAATGGGCATGACCGCAGTAGGTCGCGCAGGCGGCATGGTGGTTGAAGAGGTCCGGGAACAGTTCCGCAATAACCCAGGTATTATGCTGGGTACTTCAAAGCCAGATTATGCGCGGTCTGTGGACTTACTGACCAAAGCAGCCATTCGTGAAATGATTGTGCCTAGTTTGCTACCTATTCTGGCACCAATCGCAGTTTACTATGTGATCACAGCGGTTGCTGGTCAGGCTGCAGGATTTGCCGCATTGGGCGCATTGCTGGTTGGTGTTCTTGTTGGTGGCTTGTTTGTCGCTATTTCCATGACTGCCGGTGGTGGTGCTTGGGATAACGCCAAGAAGTACATCGAAGACGGTAACCACGGCGGTAAAGGTTCAGAAGCACACAAAGCGGCTGTAACCGGGGACACAGTCGGCGATCCTTACAAGGATACTGCTGGCCCTGCGATTAACCCCATGATCAAGATTACCAATATCGTAGCGCTTTTGCTGCTGGCTATGCTAGCGCACTAAAAAGCGCAATCTGAAACAAATAAAGCCCCGGTTTTGCCGGGGCTTTTTTATTGAGTAGAAACTTTAATTCAGAACTATATCCGCCGAACGGTATTAGCCATTTGGTCCCCGGTTTTCGCCGTCGTTTGCACCAACTGGCGACTGTCCGCCAAACCTGCCTATACTACCGAAAATTTGTTCGAACAAATTGAGCTTACGCCCTTTTGTCGGTGTCTTGTCGCTAACGTTTTCAACGTCGCGCATATCCTCTAGACCAAAATTATTGACATCCGATACAACGCCGCTTTCGTTGAAGCTGACAGCTAAAACTCTGTGCGCTGTCGCGTCGGGCCAAAAAATGGGTCTGATACGTACGGTTGTCGATACATAGTACCACGTAGCATCATCAAACGTTGCCTGCATTGTAGGTGTTCCCAACGTTGTTTCCACCGAAGTACGGTTGTCAACGCCGGGTTGGATAGCATCGGCCAATTCAGTATCGAAAACATACCCACGAAGCGCCCGACCGTTACCGCAGGCTGCGGTTGTGAGCGCCGCGCCAACTATCAGGGTAGACTTGAGTATATTGGTGGTCAATGAAGGCATTTTTGTTTCAACTTTTCAAATCGCGTTAAATCAGTAAGTACCAGTCGCCTTAATAGCGGTCAGCATTGCTAAGTGCAAGACCTCGTGTTAGAGCGGGCCAAACTTTGAGCTTTTAACAAAATATTGGCACCCAGTGTGCCGTTATCTGTTCAGGTACCCGGCCTTTGTGGCAGCAAAAGGACATTTCCATGTTTGGCAACCTAATTGCCCGAATTAACGGTCGGCGAAAAGCAAATAAAGACTCGCTTCATCTGTATAAATATCTGGTAACCCATGCCCGTAGCCCACGCTTTTATTTACCACCCTTCAATGTGGAAGATTCGATCGAAGGCCGATTTGAGTTGATTTTAATACATGTGTTTGTTGTCGACTTATGGCTATCAACTTCGAACAAGCACAACTTACTGCGCCAGGCCCTGCAGGAAACTTTGGTGCGAGACATGGACCGTTCGCTACGAGAGATGGGTATTGGGGATATGAGTGTAGGCAAACAAATGAAAAAGGTAGGTGCCGCGCTGTTGGGCCGATTACAGTCCTATAAAGCAGCCTTGGTCACTGCCCAGACACAAAGCGACAGTAAAACCGGCTTTGCCAAAATAATATCCAGAAATATCAAAGGACTGGCAGAGGATCAGGCGGCCATGCCACTGGCCGATTATATGATTTGTGAAATCGCGGCTCTTGGCCTTGATGACGCGTACAGCCGGGCACCCCGAGAATTTGTTTTTTCGGGCGAGTGAAGCTAATAATTGGTGCAGCTTAAGATCGTGCCGATGAGAAAGGACAGTGATGAGTAAGGTATTTGATTTCGCATTCATGCTCGGTGTGGATGAAGTGCAGCCTGATGAGCGGGCTTACCAGTTGAATGCGGTTGGAAGCCAGCTAAGTGACTTGGCCGATCGCTTTAAACTGATAGCACTAAACAGTTTCAGCGCCGCGATTACTGTTCAAAAAGAAGCCAAAACCGATATCATCTGGATCCGGGGTGATATTAAGGCTGATCTGGTTCAGCAATGTGTTGTAACGCTGGGCGACGTGCCCGAGCAAGTGGCCGATAGTTTTGAATTGATGCTGGTATCGCCCGAATTAGCGGAACAGATGGATGAAGATGAGGTCTACCTAGACCCCAAAGCACCGGACTATGACGCCTTTGATGGCTCCCTAGTACCTGTTGGGGATATAGTTGTTCAAACTTTGTCTGTGCTGATGGACCCGTACCCGAAGCAAGCGGACGCCGAACTTAAAGTTCCGAACGGGCAGGGCATAGTCGTAAATGAAGAGCTGGAAGAAAAGCCCAACCCGTTTGCAGTTTTATCGAAACTTCGTGACAAATCTTGAGTTCAACGGAATATTCTATATTGTCTGTCGGAAGTTAAAGCTTTTCAGCGCCGACGATTACTTGCACAAAAACACTTTGTATCTTCGAAATTTCAGATAGGAACCCTGAGTGGCCAAAAAGATAACAATCGCCGTCGACGCAATGGGCGGGGATCATGCACCTCAGATGGTAATTGATGGCGTTGCTCACGCAAGAACGCTGTTTCCTGATACCAAATTTCATCTATTTGGCGATGAAACTGTGATCAAAGCGCAATTGGAAGCGTATCCTGAACTGCGCGCCGCCAGCGATGTTATCCATACCGATTCCGTTGTTGCTAGCACTGACAGGCCATCTCAGGCGCTGCGGCGCGGCCGGCAATCATCTATGGGGCTTGCAATCCAGGCGGTTAAGGACGATGTGGCGGATGTGGCCATTTCAGCGGGCAACACCGGGGCACTGATGGCACTTGCCAAATTTATGTTGCGTACGATGCCCGGAATTGATCGGCCCGCGCTTGTCTCTCCGATGCCAACGCTACGCGGCGAAAGCGTGATGCTGGATTTGGGCGCAAATGTGGAATGTGACAGTAATAATCTGGTGCAATTTGCCATTATGGGCGCCGCTTATGCCAATACGGTCCTCGGATTGTCAAAACCAACGGTTGCTTTGCTAAATGTCGGTACCGAAGACTTGAAGGGTAAAGACAGCATAAAGGCGGCCGCTGACGTGCTGCGCAGCTCGCTGCATTTGCCGTTACAATTTACCGGGTTTGTCGAGGGCAACGATATTGCAACTGGTGCCGTAGATGTGGTGGTAACCGACGGGTTTACTGGCAATATCGCGCTCAAAACCGCAGAAGGCACCGCTCGCCTGGTAACTGATCTGCTCGGCAGGGCATTCAAATCTACGGTTATGACTAAGCTAGGGTATTTGCTGGCGCGTCACGGGCTAAAATCACTGAAGGATCATTTAGACCCCAACAATCATAATGGCGGCGTGTTTCTCGGGTTGAATGGTCTGGTTATGAAGAGCCACGGCGGCGCCAACGCACACGGATTTGCCTCTGCTGTTACATCTGCCATCGATATGGCTGAAAATGATCTGATTCGTCTGATCAGCGAAAACCTGCAAAATATCGCCCTGGATGATGAATCTGAGGGATCAACCGAAGCCACGAAGTCACTCACCGCAAGCTGATTCTTCGAAAATACTAGAGAAGTGAGCGCTAAGCTCCTTAATTCAAGTGATTTTTAGTGGTTCCGCGCCGCACGCCAATTGACTCTACCGTCCAGTTAAAGTAGCGTTTTCAGCACTAGGTTCTGCCCAAATTTATGAAGGGGGATGCAAATGAGTAGCTCAACATTAACTCG
>JAJFIU010000099.1 GCA_021774695.1 Alphaproteobacteria bacterium
CATATTTGCCGAAAATGGTCACTGGTGAGTGGACCGGCACCATGAATCTGACCGAATCGCACTGTGGCACCGACTTGGGGCTTATTCGCACCAAAGCCGTTCCAAATAGTAACGACAGCTATGCAATCACTGGCCAGAAAATCTTCATCTCGGCCGGTGAGCACGACATGGCCGAAAACATCATCCATCTCGTGCTCGCTAAAACACCTGATGCGCCCAAAGGCGTAAAAGGGATATCCCTGTTCATCGTGCCAAAATTCCTGGTGAATGAAGACGGCTCTCTCGGCGAGCGCAACGGCGTTGTTTGTGGCTCGATCGAAGAAAAAATGGGCATCCACGGCAATTCAACCTGCGTTCTTAATTATGACGGCGCCACCGGCTACATGCTGGGCACAGAAAACCAGGGCCTGCGCGCCATGTTCATTATGATGAATGCTGCACGGATCGGCGTTGGCATGCAGGGGCTTGGCCTTTCAGAGGTATCATACCAGAACGCCGCTGATTACGCCCGTGACCGCCTTCAAATGCGCTCTATCTCCGGCACCAAAAACCCGGATGGCCCCGCCGACCCCATCATTGTTCACCCGGACGTGCGCCGCATGCTGATGAACAGCAAGTCGTTCAATGAAGCTGCGCGCGCTCAGGCGCTATGGTGCGCTTTGCTGATCGACTTGTCTCACAAAGCGGAAGATGAAAAACAGCGCGAATGGGCTGATGATATGGTTAGCTTGATGACGCCGGTTATTAAAGGCGTATTCACTGACCGCGGCTATGAGAATGCCACTGCCAGCCAGCAAGTCTACGGCGGCCACGGCTATGTCAGTGAATGGGGTATGGAGCAGTTCGTGCGCGATGCCCGCATCACCCAAATTTATGAAGGCACCAACGGTATTCAGGCGCTTGATCTGGTCGGCCGCAAGTTAGGTGCCAACGGCGGCCGGGCCATCCAACGCTTTTTCAAATATATGGCTACAGAGATTGAAGACGCACGCGGCAATGAAAAGATCAACGATTTCGTCAAAGCTGTTGAAAGTGCAAATGCCGACCTGCAGCGCGCTGCCATGTGGCTGATGCAAAATGCCATGACCAACCCGGACAATGCTGGCGCTGGCTCAACCGCGTTTATGCATCTGTTTGGTCATGTGACGTTGGGCCTGATGTGGATGAAGATTGCAAAAATCTCTGCCGACAAACTGGACGAAGGCACAGACGACCCTACCTTCTTCGAGAACAAGCTGATCACAGGGCGCTATTACATTAATCGCCGCATGCCGGAAATCAAGTTCCTGCTTGCGGAACTGGAAGCTGGCGCAGAAGACGTTATGGCGCTTGATGCTGCCAATTTTTAATAAGGCATCCGGGTACGAAGTAGTCGAGTAACAATAGGAAAACAAAGATGACCGAAGCTTATATTTTTGACGCAGTCAGAACCCCGCGCGGCAAGGGCCGTAAAGACGGTTCCTTGCATGAAATCACCCCCATTCAACTGGCAACCCAGCAATTGGAAGCCATTCGCGACCGCACCGGCATCGACACCAGCTTTGTTGATGACGTGGCACTGGGTTGCGTTGCCCCTGTGGGAGAGCAAGGCTCGGACATCGCCCGTGTTGCCGCAATAAATGCTGGATACGCTGAAACAACAGCTGGTTTCCAGGTTAACCGCTTTTGTGCCAGTGGCCTTGAGGCGGTAAATATTGCGGCCGCTAAAGTAATGACCGGCGAAGCTGACATGGCAATCGGCGGCGGCGTTGAAAGCATGAGCCGGGTACCTATGGGCTCGGACGGCGGCGCTTGGCCAATGGACCCATCTGTTGCTTTCCACAGCTATTTCGTGCCGCAAGGCATTTCTGCAGACCTGATCGCAACCATTTACGGTCACAGCCGCGACGATGTTGACGCTTACGCCGTTGAAAGCCAGCGTCGGGCAAAAGCCTCATGGGACGCTAATCGCTTTAGCAAGTCTATCGTACCGGTCAAGGACGTAATCGGCATGAATGTACTGGACCACGACGAATTTATGCGCCCCGAGACCAGCATGCAGTCGCTTGGTGCGTTAAAGCCTTCGTTCGTCGATATGGGCAATTTTGGTTTCGACAATGTGGCGATCCAGAAATACCCGGAAATCGAGAAAATCAACCATGTGCACCATGCGGGCAACAGTTCCGGCATCGTGGACGGTGCTGCCGCAGTGCTAGTTGGCTCCAAGGAAATGGGCGAAAAGTTCGGCCTGACACCGCGCGCGCGTATCCGCTCAATGGCGTCTGTCGGTTCTGAGCCTACCATCATGCTCACCGGCCCCAGTTTTGCCGCAGAAAAAGCGCTGAAGCGCGCTGGCATGAGCAAATCTGACATCGATGTATGGGAGCTGAACGAAGCTTTCGCTTCTGTGGTGCTGCGCTTTATGGAAGCGCTGGACATCGACCATTCAGACATCAACGTCAACGGCGGCGCGATCGCTATGGGCCACCCGCTAGGGGCCACCGGCGCGATGATCCTCGGCACTGTGCTTGACGAACTTGAGCGGTCAGGCAAATCCACTGCACTCGCCACCCTTTGCATCGGCGCCGGCATGGGCACCGCAACCATCATCGAGCGCGTCTAGTCGCAGCTGTTCAGGAGTATATATTATGACCGAAACAATTCGCTATGAAGTAGATGCTGATGGCATCGCCCTGCTGACAATTGACTTGCCCGACGCAAGTATGAATGTGTTCAACGCGCAGCTGATCAAAGATCTGGATACTTGCGTTGATAAAGTGCTGGCCGATGACGCCGTAAAAGGTGCCGTAATCACCTCGGGCAAGCCAGCGTTTATTGCCGGTGCTGATCTGAACATGCTAGGCGCCCAAGCTGGTTCCAAGCAAACACCTGAGCAAGCTTTTGAGAGCGCCTTTGGCCTCAATAAACTGTTCCGCAAACTGGAAACCGGTGACAAAAACCGCAAAATCCTTGCCAAAGAAGGCACCAAGCCTTTTGCAGCGGCTGTGAACGGCCTGGCGCTGGGCGGTGGCTTCGAGCTGGTGCTTGCCTGCCATTACCGCGTGATCGCCGATGACCCCAAAATGCAGCTTGGCTTCCCCGAAGTACAAGTTGGTTTGCTGCCCGGTGCAGGCGGAACCCAGCGTTTGCCTCGCATCGTTGGCATTCAGGCGGCGGCTGGTGCCGTGACCACCGGCAAGCCTTACAACGCACAAATTGCCCTCGGCCTTGGCATTGCCAATGAGCTGGCTCCGGCGGCAGACGTTGTTGACCGCGCCAAAGCGTGGGTTAAAAAGACCTCAAGTGCGATTGCACCGTGGGACAAAAAGGGCTTCAAATACCCCGGCGGCGCAGGTGCGATGCACCCGGCCAGCGTACAAACTTTTGTCGGCGCTAACGCCATGGCGCAAAAGCAAACCCAGCATAATTACCCGGCTGTTCAAGCCATCCTGTCATGCTTCTTTGAGGGCGGCGTTGTTGATTTTGACACTGCCATCCGTATCGAAAGCAAGTATTTCATGAAGCTTTTGGCTGACCCGGTTGCCGGAAACATGATCCGCAGCCTGTTCATCAACAAACAGGCAGTTGAAAAAGGCTCGCTTCGCCCAGCCGGCATCGAGCGCAAAAAAGTTAAACGCCTTGGCATGCTAGGTGCGGGCCTTATGGGCGCGGGCGTGGCATATGTTTCTGCCAAAGTAGGCATGGACGTTGTGCTATTGGACCGCGACGCGGCTTCTGCTGAAAAAGGCAAAGATTATTCGCGCAACCTGGTCAAAAAAGGTGTTGAGCGCGGTAAAGTCAGTAAGGAAAAAGGCGATGCCCTTCTGGAACGCATTACCACCACGTCTGATTACGCCGATTTGAAAGACTGTGACCTGATCATCGAGGCCGTGTTTGAAGCCGAAGACATCAAAAAATCAGTTACCGAAGCCACCGAGGCGGTTATCGGCAAAGACATCGTGTTTGCCTCCAACACCTCCACACTGCCCATCACCGGGCTGGCGAAAAACTTCACTCGTCCACACCAGTTTATCGGCATTCACTTCTTCTCACCGGTAGACAAAATGCCGCTGGTTGAAATCATCATGGGCGAGAAAACCGATGATGCAACGCTGGCGCTGGCGCTGGATTATGTGAGCCAAATCAAGAAAACCCCGATTGTGGTTAACGACAGCCGCGGCTTTTATACCAGCCGCTGCTTCGGCACCTACGTTCAAGAAGGCTACTCCATGGTTCAGGAAGGCGTGAAGCCTGCGCTGATCGAAAACGCTGGTAAAATGGCTGGCATGCCGGTTGGCCCGCTGGCCGTGGGCGACGAAGTTGCACTAGACCTGTCTTACAAAGTGGGCATGGCTACACGCAAGGCATTGGGCGACAAATATGTAGTTTCCCCCGCTGACGGTTTCGTTGAGAAAATGGTTGTTGATCTGGAACGCTTCGGCCGCAAAAACGGCAAAGGCAACTATGTTTACCCAACAGACGGTGGTCGCAAATACCTATGGCCTGGCCTCGGCGATCATTTCCCGGTTGCAGACGACCAGCCCACTTTGGATGAAGTGAAAACCCGCTTTATGGTGCGCCAAGCCGTTGAGGCAGCACGCTGTTTCGAAGAAGGCGTATTAATCGACGCGTCATCCGGCGATATCGGTGCCATTTTTGGCTGGGGCTTTGCACCCTTCACAGGCGGCCCGTTCAGCTTTATCGACACCATGGGTGTTGCTGAATTTGTCGCAGAAGCCGACCGGTTGGCGCAAGCCTACGGTGCTCGCTTCACGCCGCCGCAGATGCTGCGCGATATGGCGGAAAAAGGCGAATGCTTTTACGCCAAAGGCGACACCCGCGGCCGTATCGCCAAAGCCGCGTAATCACCGAGACATAACACCACACCAAAAGGGGTCGCTTTCGCGGCCCCTTTTTTGTTAGGCTTTACTCCGAGAGTAATTGGGGAAGTTTGTGAAACTTGTCATGCTACCGGGTATGGATGGAACTGGGCGATTGTTTGAACGCCTAATACAGCTGTTTCCGTCCGAAATAGAGCCTCTCATTATACCGCTACCAACAACAGGGGCACAGTCACCAGCGGTGCTCGCTCAATTGATCAGGAAACTATTACCTGACCAAGAATCATATTTTTTGTTAGGCGAGTCTTTTTCTGGAAGAATAGCTTTTGAAATCGCAAACGATAATTCTCCTCTGCTCCAAGGTGTCATTTATGCTGCCTCATTTCTATCGGCACCCAAGCTCGCACGTGTACCGCTACCACCATTTATGCCACTAAAACAATTGCTACGGATTCCAGGGACCTCGTCAATCGGCAAATATTTTGCCGTTGGTTCAATGACAAACACTCAGGTGTGGCTAGAAATAGTAGATTCAATAAGCGAGGTGCAAAACAGCACGCTCATAGCAAGGCTAAAAGCACTAAGAGAGCTAACAAGCCCGCCGGAAACCAATGACAAAAGAAGCTTAAGCCTTGCTCCAGAGCAAGACCGATTGGTTGATAGAGAAGCGTTTGCGACACTAGAGTTGAATTGCACATCCCTTGTGCAAAAAACCATTGCTGGGCCGCATTTTATTTTACAGGTTAACCCGCAAGAATGCGCATCGCAGATTGTAAAGTTTATTACAAATGAAACTACCAAAGAGCAGTGCCAATGACATGGATTGAAACAATCAGTTACGAAGCCGCCAAGGGCCGCTTGAAAGCCATTTATGAGCGGATAAGAGGTCCGGACGATAACGTTGATAATATCCTCATGGCCCACAGCCTCAGGCCGCACACACTTGAAGGCCATATGACGCTTTATAAGTATGTGCTGCATCATCCGGGCAACACACTGCCCAAATGGCTGTTGGAGGCGATCGGCACCTATGTGAGCATCCTCAACAAGTGCCCTTACTGCATTTTTCACCATTTTGCCGGACTGAAACGGCTACTGGCAGACGATGCGCGCGCCGACGCCCTGCGTGCAGCCCTTGATGCCCATGCGCCGGAAACTGCGATGGCAGCAGGCCATATTGCCGAACGCGACCTTGCAGCGCTAAACTATGCCGCCGCTTTAACCCGGGAACCCAATAGCGTGTCCGAGCAAAATATTAACGCACTACGCACTGCCGGGCTGGACGACGGTGAAATTCTGGAAATCAATCAAGTGACCGCCTATTTCGCCTATGCCAACCGCACTGTTTTGGGGTTAGGGGTTTCCACCGACGGCGACATCATCGGCCTGTCACCCAACGACAATAGCGACCCCGACAATTGGGGCCACCAATAGAGCCGACACAAAACACCCGAGAAAATCATGCAGGTAAAAATAGACCCCGCCTTCGCCGATCTTGGTTTTGCAGTCCATTTGGGCGTGTTGGATTTCACCGTAGTAACCGCAGAAACACCCGAAGAACTGAAGGCCTCAATTGAGGAACACGCGGCCCTGCGGCGGCAAGAGATGTTAGGCCAGGCGGCCTCCAGCGACCCGGTGATTGCAGCGGTGCGCGCTGCCTTCAAGGCCACCGGCAAAGACCCAAGCCGCTACCGGCCATCATCCGAGGCGTTAACCCGCCGCGCGTTGGCGGGCAAGGGCCTATACTCGGTCAATAATATCGTCGATAGCGGTAATCTGGTCTCATTGATGACCGGCCTGCCGGTTGGATGTTACGACGCCGCTTGGATAAAAGGCGGGCTTACTCTGCGCCCCGGAACTCCCGGCGAAACTTACGACGGCATTGGCCGCGGCGGCATTAATTTGGAAGGGTTGCCAGTTCTCGCCGACGATGACGGCCCGTTTGGCTCACCCTATTCCGACAGCGACAGAACCGCCGTTGCCGACAAGACCCAAAACCTTGTTTTTGTTATTTACGGCCTGAATGTTGACCTGGAGCATGTAAACGCTGCCGCTGAAATAGCCGAAACGCTAATGCAGAAATTTTGCAAATGCGATAACGAATAGTGTAAGTAGCAAGACTATAATTGTATAACGCACAGCTTTGGGGGTTTTATGCGTCTAATATCTGTATTTTTTGTTTTTTTTTGGTTTGTTTCACCATCAGTTTGGGCCAATGATTCCGGCATATCGCTATTAAATAGTACGTTAATTACTAAACTACATCTGGACGACATCGACAACAAAGGCCAAATGGTCGGCGCGTATCTAGTGAGTTTCAGAAACACATCAAAAAAACCTTTGACCCGTGTCACTCTCCTGTTGAACCCAAGCTTGAATTATACCAAAGCCACTGGCCCAAAAAACAATCTTCTATCTATTTCAAGTAACGTCACGGCTATTGCCGGTTACGAACTGCTTGAACTTAATGTGGCCAAGGTGCAACTGCCCGAACCACTGGGTGCTGGCAAGCGAACCGAGATTGTTGTGCACTACAAAGGGTACCTGACCAACATGACCTATATGGCGGTGGAAGGGATAAAGGAAACCCTGAATCCAAGCTTCACCATGATCCGTGCCGATAGTTTTGGTTACCCGGTGTTTGCCGAAGCCTCGCGCTCGTCAATCGATGCGGCCTTCGCCCACAAACCGTTCCAGCAAGTTGCCTTCATTGACTATCCGGGCACTAACGTTATTGCCGGTAATCTAGGCATTTCCGACAAAACACTCGACGGCGACAACAACAGTGTGACGATGAAAAACCCCGTGCTAACCGGCCTATTTTCCGCCGCAATCGCGCCCTACAGCCGCCTGGATGCCGGACCGGTTAGGGTTTCATTCCTGCAAGCCAATCGTGCAAGTGCGCAGAAATTCCTGGCGATGACGGCTGGAGAGGCGCAGCGAATCGAAAGTTTGCTTGGTCAACCGTCAATCGGGGCGGAACTACGGTTCATCGAAGTTCCTAATGGATACAGCGATAGCGGTGGCCACGGCACTTTTTTCCGAGAGGCCCGCGCGTTTGACGCACCTTCAATCGAGCCCGAAATCCTCACAGGAATTTTAGACCTATGGAAAGTCAACGGAGGCGGAAGACCAGGACACTGGTCTAATGGACTAGATGCATTGGTGCGCGTCGCCGTTTCCACGCCCCAAAACCTGAAAACACTTCAGCAATCCAGTTTCGACGACAGTTTAACCTTTTTCAAGACCGACAAACGCATTGGGAAAACGTCGCTGGCTGACTATGCGATAGATGGCTTTTCAAACCAGAGCGATACCGTGAGTACGCTGGCATACGCCGTGCTAAACTCTATACTGGGTCCGGAGGCATTTTTTGAATTTGTCAAAGAACTTAGAATCAAAGTTCGTGGCCAATACACCGATGTCCAAATGGTGGCAGACTTCATGAAAGACAATCTCAAAAACAAAGCTGCGAAAAAATTCGCGAAAAACTGGTTCTCCAGCGGGCGGGCCGGTAAAGACATGGCAAAGGCCAAAAGCTTTGAGGATTTATTGGGCCGCTACAAATAGGTCCAAGTATTAATAACGCAAAGGTGGACTTTTGGGCTGGTCGTGCGCTGCTATCGGCCAATATCTACCCTATAATCGACTTTTCAGGAGCCATGTCATGCAGTTTGAAACCCTTGATGTCACCACTGACGGCGCTGTTGCAACCGTTATGCTTAACCGTCCCGACAAGCTAAATGCCATGAACGGCGCCATGTTCAGTGAGATCGGACAGGCCTTTCGCTGGATCGATGCTGAGACAGACGCAAGGGCAATTGTGCTTGCCGCAAACGGCAAACATTTCACCGCCGGTTTAGACCTCAAAGAAAGCGGTGCGGTGCTGAACGCCAAAGAAGGTGACCCGGCGCGCGTGCGCGAAAAATTGCGTCGCCATATTTTACATCTGCAAGATTGCTTCACTGCGCTTGAACAGTGCCGCGCACCGGTGATCGCTGCAATTCACGGCGCGTGCCTTGGCGGCGGTATAGATCTTGTTTCGGCTTGCGATATCCGGGTTTGCAGCAGCGACGCATGGTTTTCAATACAGGAAATCAATGTAGCGATTGTCGCCGATGTTGGCACCTTGCAGCGAGCGCCATACTTGCTGCCTAATGGCATCCTGCGCGAACTTGCCTACACCGGGCGCAAATTTGCCGCTGAAGAAGCCAGCAAATACGGCTTTGTTAATTCAGTTACCAACACCCGCGACGGGGCAATCGCAAAAGCGACGGAGATTGCGGTTGAGATTGCCAGCAAAAGTCCGCTTGCGGTGGCGGGCACAAAAGCCATACTGAACCATTCTCGAGACCATACCATTGATGATGGCCTAAATTATGTGGCAACATGGAATAGTGGCCAATTGTTGGGGGAAGACCTGATGAAGGCCGCCACTGCGGCCCTGACCCGAGAGACGGTGACATTTTCTGAACTGTTGGAAAGCGACGATTAAATCATGTTGGATGCGGCATTTAGCTGGGCGAAAGAATACGGTGACGTGCTGGGAAGCATTGGTTTCCTGTTTGCTATGCTCACGGTTGTCCTGACCAACGGCAAGGTTATCCTGCAACGCCTTAAGGGCGAGTCCTTCCAGGCTATCGCGCCCGGTGCCCTGACGGTACCTGCTCGCGGAGACATCGCCGTTATGGACGCGCCGCCACCAACACCCGACTACGGCGGAAAAACACCTATCGCTGTGTTACCGCCGAAAGAATTGGGGGCTGTGGACGATCATTTCGCTGCAGGCCTTGCCGATGACCTAATAGCTGATTTGCAACGATCTTCATTTGCCACGCCCGAAATCAGCACCGTCGCCACCATGGTTGCTGCCGGCGCCAGCAACACCAAAATCGCAAGAGACCTGGGGGTAGAGCACGTACTGTCCACCAGCGTTCGACGTCAGGACAATCAAATTCGCGTCGCCGCACAGCTCATCGACCCAACCGGCGCCGTTTTATGGTCTGACCGCTATGACGCTCTCGGCGATGATTTGATGGCGATCCAGGGTTCGGTCGCTGAAAAGGTCGCAGCTGCAGTTGAAACACAATTAAGACCGACGCCCGGCCTACGTGACCCTAAAACCGGAAAGCCGTTCAAAACTCGGGAAGAGGCACTAACTGCCGTTAGCTCCCCCAAAAGTCGGCTGGTGGCGCTGATGCTATGCATACCACCGCTGGGTATTTTTGGTGCTCACCGTTTTTATGTGGGGCGGCCGTTCACCGGACTTCTGTATATCCCCACCGGGGGCCTGGTTATTTTTGGCTGGGTGATTGATACTGTCTTGATTGCGCTTGGCATGTTTGCCGACGGCAAAGGCAGACCGCTTCGTATTTGGCGCCATGATCCTTTAAAACAACTTGGTGATCCGGGTGGCCGTTGAGGTAAAAATTTGTGGCATCAGTGAAGCGGCGCACGCCCATGCGGCGGCGATGCACGGTGCTACATGGCTGGGGTTTATCTTTTTTCCGCCGTCACCGCGCAACCTTACCCTGGAAGCCGCCAGAAGGCTTGCCCTGCAGCTGCCCACCGGGCCAAAGCGTATCGGCGTTTTTGTCGATGCTCCGGATGACCTGCTTAAAGGCGCGGTTGAAGCCCTGTCATTGGACGCGGTGCAACTGCATGGCAGCGAAACACCCGCTGATGCTGCGCGCATCAAAAAACTGCTAGGCGTACGTATCATCAAAGCAATAGGCATCAGCAGCATTGACGATATCGCGTTGGCAGACCCGTTCCTGCCCCATGTGGACCGCATCCTATTTGATGCAAAGCCACCAGCAGACGCTGAACTTCCCGGAGGCAATGCAGTTAGCTTCCCGTGGCATATTCTAGGAGGCAAGACACTGTCCTACAAATGGATGCTGGCAGGCGGGTTGACTGCAGGCAATGTTGCGGAGGCGGTCACCGCCAGCGGTGCCATAGCCCTAGACATTTCGTCTGGTGTGGAAACTGCGCCCGGAAAAAAAACCTCTGCGGCAATCCAGGACTTTCTTCGTACGGCAAAAGCCATTAAGTAGAGAACCTGTTTTTTACCGCGCCAACATGAAGCGCAAACAAAGGGTGCAGCCCCATGGCGCTCAATAGTTACAAAACCGGCCCAGATGAAAAAGGCCATTTCGGTGTTTTCGGAGGCCGCTATGTTTCCGAGACCTTGATGCCTTTGGTGTTGTCGGTTGAAGAAGAATATAATAAGGCCATCAAAGACCCCAGTTTCCTTGCTGAATTGGATGACCTGAATAAGCACTATATTGGTCGGCCAAGCCCGCTTTATTATGCCGAGCGGCTCACCCAGCATTTGGGCGGTGCCAAGATTTATTTCAAACGCGAAGAACTTAACCATACGGGCGCACACAAGATAAACCACGCCATCGGTCAGGTTCTTTTGGCAAAACGCATGGGCAAAACCCGGGTGATTGCGGAAACCGGCGCCGGACAGCACGGTGTGGCAACTGCAACCGTTGCCGCACGCTTCGGCCTAAAATGCACCGTTTTTATGGGTGCCGTCGATATGGAGCGCCAAAAGCCCAATGTTTTCCGCATGAAATTATTGGGTGCCGAAGTAAAGCCTGTGACCTCCGGCTCGGCCACCCTCAAGGATGCGATGAATGACGCGCTCAGGGACTGGGTCACCAATGTTCATGATACCTTTTATATAATCGGTACGGTTGCTGGGCCTCATCCTTATCCGATGATGGTACGCGATTTTCAGTCAATCATTGGCCGTGAAACCCGCGAACAAATTATGGAGCGCGAAGGCAGACTACCCGACACCCTTATAGCCTGCATAGGGGGCGGCTCAAACGCAATCGGACTGTTTTATCCATTTTTGGATGAGCCCGACATCAACCTTATTGCAGTTGAAGCGGCCGGACACGGGGTGGATACAGATAAATCCGCAGCTTCCATCGCCAGCGGTAAACCCGGCGTATTGCACGGCAACCGCACCTATTTGCTGCAAGACCCCGACGGCCAAATTATAGAAGCTCATTCAATCTCGGCTGGCCTTGATTACCCTGGGATCGGGCCAGAACACAGCTGGCTTCACGAGCAGGGCCGCGTCAAATATGTGCCCGCAACCGACGCTGAAGCACTGGAAGCCTTCCAATTGTGCACACAAACCGAAGGCATTATTCCGGCACTTGAGAGCAGCCATGCTATCGCCGAAGTGATGAAGATTGCGCCTAAACTGCCAAAAGAGCACTTGATTGTGCTGAATCTGTCCGGGCGCGGCGACAAAGATATTTTCACCGTGGCAAACGCCCTCGGCGAGGAAATATAACATGAGCAGATTGAACGCATGTTTTAATGCACTCAAAGCCGAAAACCGGGCTGCATTTGTCACCTATATTCAAGCAGGTGACCCCAACCGGGACGTATCAACTGCGATCCTGAAAGGCCTGCCGGGTGCAGGCGCCGATATTATCGAGCTTGGAATGCCGTTCACTGACCCCGCGGCCGACGGCCCGGCGATTGATAAAGCCGCACAGCGCGCACTTGCCGCAGGAGCATCCACCAAACAAACCTTTGAGATGGTACGCGAGTTTCGTGCTGCAGACGACACTACACCGATTGTTCTGATGGGTTATTTCAATCCCGTATATCATTACGGTATCGAAACTTTTTGCAAGAATGCAGCTGAAGCTGGTGTTGATGGCTTGATTATTGTTGACCTTCCGCCGGAAGAAGATGAGGAGCTGCGCCTGCCAGCGATCAACGCAGGTATCGATGTCATTCGATTGGCAACGCCCACGTCGGACAACCACCGACTGAATACCATCGTTAGCGGCGCCAGCGGCTTTATTTATTATGTTGCTGTTGCAGGGGTTACTGGCGGCAAGTCAGCAACAGCCGATGATATCGGCGATGCTGTAGCGCGGATAAAACGCCATACAAATCTGCCCGTCGCCGTTGGATTTGGCATTCGGACGCCTGAGCAGGCTGCCGCGATTGCGTCGCGGGCAGACGCCGTCGTTGTTGGTTCGGCAATCGTGTCGCTAATCGAGCAAGGTCTTGAAAAGCAGACATCCGATGCGAATATCATAGAAAATGTGCTGAATTTTACCCAAACTTTGGCTAAAGGTGTACTATCAGGTCGTTAAATCGACTGTTTAAAACAGCTGTTTGATAATTTTAGAGGGGTACACGACATGAGTTGGCTAACCAATTATGTCAAACCGAAACTGCAAAAAGTACTGAACGCACGGGATACCCCCGACAACCTTTGGCACAAATGCAAAAGCTGTGGGCAGATGATTTTCCAGAAGGAATTCATCACCAGCGGGCGCGTGTGTGCTCACTGCGATCATCATGACCGCATGCCACCGTCGGAGCGATTTAACACACTGTTTGATGACAATAAATTCGACCTGCTTAAATTGCCGTCAGTTGCCCAAGACCCTTTGAAGTTCAAAGATACCAAGAAATATACCGACCGCCTCAAGGCTGCGCGTTCCAATACCGGCGATGAAGATGCAATCAAGGTTGCCGTTGGCAAAGTTGATGGTCAAAAAACCGTCATCGCGGTTCAGAATTTTTTCTTCATGGGCGGCTCGATGGGCATGGCTGTGGGTGAAGGCATCATCACAGGAGCAAAGGAGGCACTCAGGCTCGGTGTGCCCTTTGTGATGTTTACGGCGTCGGGCGGTGCTCGCATGCAAGAAGGCATATTGTCCTTGATGCAAATGCCGCGCACTACGGTTGCCGTGCAAATGCTGCGTGAAGCGAAGCTGCCTTATGTTGTGGTGCTCACTGACCCCACCTCAGGCGGTGTATCCGCATCATACGCCATGCTGGGCGACGTTCAAATTGCCGAACCGGGCGCAATGATTGCCTTCTCTGGTCCGCGCGTTATCGAGCAGACAATCCGCGAAAAATTGCCCGAAGGCTTCCAGCGATCAGAATACCTGTTGGAACACGGCATGGTAGACATGGTTGTTCACCGCGGTGAGCTGAAGGCACAATTGGGATCGGTGCTTTCAATGTTAATGGCTGGTAGCCACAGGCCGAAAGCCGCTGCCGAATAAGGCATCACCACACCGCCAACAAACCGCTTCATCTAGTATCCTGCCGGAACTAGCGCCGAATGGACATGCAGGCCAATGACCAAAAAAATTGATCAACCCAGTGATCAGATTCTGGCAAGCGATCAAATTCTGGCGCGCCTTATGGCGTTACACCCAAAAAAGATAGACCTTTCGCTGGAGCGCATGCACAGCATACTGGCTCGCCTCGGCCATCCGGAAAATAAGCTGCCACCGGTTATTCACATTGCTGGAACCAACGGCAAAGGTTCAACCATTGCGACCCTGCGCGCTATTGCGGAAGCGGCAGGCCACCGGGTTCATGTTTATACATCGCCCCATCTGGTGCGGTTTGCCGAGCGCATTCGCCTTGCCGGACAGCTAATCAGTGAAGATGCGCTAGCCACTTTGCTCGAGCGGGTTGAAACCGCCGCTGAAGGCGACCCAATAACATACTTTGAAGTGACAACTACGGCTGCGCTGTTGGCGTTTTCAGAAATTCCGGCGGATCTGTGCATTCTGGAAGTTGGCCTAGGTGGCAGGCTAGACGCCACCAATGTGGTAGACAAACCTGCAGCCGTCGGCATCACACCGGTTAGCCTTGACCATCAGCATTTTCTCGGCGAATCGCTGCCTGAAATCGCTGGCGAAAAAGCAGGCATCATCAAACCCGGTGTTCCTCTGGTTGTTGGACAGCAAAAAAAGGTCGGACTTGAAGTCATACTGGCAGTCGCTGAACAGTGCGACGTGACGCCAAAATTATTTGACCAAGACTGGCATGTTGAAACCAAAGTCGACGGAACTGGTATATTGTATGAAGACTGGCGGTCGGTATTGGACCTTCCCACGCCGCCACTTGTCGGCGCGCACCAGGTCAAAAATGCTGCAATGGCCATCGCCTTGGCCCATGCACAATGTGCGGTCAGCATCCCGGACTCAGCAATAAAAGCCGGGCTAGGCTGGGTGCGCTGGCCAGCCCGCCTTCAACAAATAAATGATACCATCTACAACGAGATTTTGCCGGAGGGCTCAGACCTATGGCTTGACGGCGGCCACAACCCGGCAGCTGGCGAAGTTATTCGCACATTTTTACAGGGTGTTGACCCGGTCGAGCGGTCGGTGACCCTGGTTCTCGGGATGATGGGAAACAAAGATGTTGCCGGTTTTTTGAAACCACTCACCGGGCTCGTAGACCGGGTGATATCTGTGCCCATCCCAGGCGAAGACGGGGCAGCAGCGCCCGCTGACCTTGCTGCTGCTGCAACAGATATTGGCATTAACGGCATTGTAGCAAAGGATGTAAGGTCTGCGCTTACCGTAATAGCGGAGAAGGCTCACCCTGGCAGGCCACCCTTTGTGATTGTTGCCGGTTCGCTCTTTCTGGCCGGGCAGGTTCTACGGGATACTGATCTTTTGCCAAGTTAAGCGGAATGACGCCCGGGGCTACTCATCAAATCAGCTATAGCGATCCTTCATCCACTCCCCCTTTTTAGCATCGCAGGGCGATTTCCTTTTCTACAGCCGCCAAACTGTCTTTGCCAAAAAACATTTCTTCGCCGACAAAAAAGGTAGGCACGCCGAACAAGCCGCGATCAATTGCTTCCTGCGTTGCTGTCATCAAAGCAGTTTTGACAATAGGGTCACCAACTTTCTCACTGTAATAAGCTGCATCCAGACCAGCATCGGCGAGGGCGCCAAGCAAAACCTCGGGGTCATCAGCTTTTTTACCGTCTTCCCACATTGCTTTCATAACGCAGTCCATATAGCGGTCCAGCTCACCTGGCATATCTGCGGCCATGTCAGCTGCAGCGGCACCGCGCATCGCCAGCAGCGTATTAACCGGGAAATGCGGGTTCATGTTAAAATCTGCAAGGCCGTGATGGCGGACAAACCGCATAATCTCGCGGCGCGTATAGTCCATCTTGGCTGGAATATTCGCATAGGCAAAAAAAGGCGACTGATTGCCCGTTGCCTTGAAAATTCCGCCTAGCAACGCAGGCTTGCGGGCAAAACTAACGCCAAGACGGGCTTCAATTTCAGGCAATGTTTTGTAGGCAAAATAAGAGTTTGGGCTGCCAAAATCGAACCAGAATTCAAGCTTTTTCATCGGGGCTCCTTAAAATGTCTCGTTATGGGGGCGGACATCCAGCTCATGGGTCCAGCAATCTTTGGGCTGATTATGCAGCATCCAATATGTCTCGGCTATCGAAGTTGGGTCCAGAAGTGGTGTATTCGCCAACGCTTCCTCGCCGGCCCGCTCTGTAATCAGTTCGCGTACCCACTTTGTATCAACTGCAGCATCGATCACCAGATGTGCCACATGAATATTCTCAGGTCCCAGTTCCCGGGCCATTGCCTGCACCAGCCCGCGAAGAGCAAACTTGGCGCTTGCGAAGGCTCCGTAACCGGAACCACTACGCATACTCGCTGTTGCACCGGTAAAAAAGATTGAGCCGGAACCCTGCTCCAACATTTTGCGAGCGGCGGCTCTGCCGGTCAGAAATCCGGCATAGCAGGCCATCTGCCAAACTTTGCGGAACACTCGCTCTGACGTCTCCGCTATCGGGAAATTCACATTGCCGCCAACATTGAAAATGACAACCGAAAGCTCGCCGAGCGCGGCTGCACCGTCGATAAAACCATCAACCGCCTCTTCTGAACGGGCATCAAGTGATCGAGCGAGCAAACGACCGCCTGCTGCTTCAATTTCTGCGCGCAGCGGCTCTAACTTTTCAGCACCTCGCCGGCCAGCGACAATGGTGTAGCCTTCGCGTGCGAAGCGCCGGGCAATAGCAGACCCAATGTAATCGCCGGCCCCCACAATGGCGCACACCTTGGTTTCCGGATTATTTTCAGAAGTCACATCAGCTCTCCCTCTCCCATTGAGAGTAGAGCAATATGGTTAAAAGTGAAATCCATCGGTGGTTTACAATAAAAAAGGCGCCCGAAATGGGGCGCCCTCAATAGCTTTTCGTGTGATTTTTAACTAGCCAACTGCACTATCAATCCAGGCAGCCAATTGTGCTTTAGGCTTGGCACCCATTGTTGTTGCCACTGCCTCACCGTCTTTGAATATCAAAATGGTCGGGATCGAGCGAACTCCAAAACGCGTCGGAGTTTCCGGGTTTTCATCGATATCCATTTTAGCAATAATAATGTCATCCCGCTCGCCTGAAATTTCTTCCAGAACCGGGCCAATCATTTTACACGGGCCACACCACTGCGCCCAAAAATCCAATAATACCGGCTTACCGGCATTCAATACATCGTCTTCAAATGACGCGTCTGTTACAGCAATAGTAGCCATGATAGTTACTCTTTTCTTTGTCACACCGGGCAGTGCCCAAGCGTAATTTGGGTTCGATGATTTCCTCAGCGACTAAAGTAGGAACGCCGCAGCAAATGGTCAAGGTTTAGTAACACACGCGTGATGGTAAAACGTATTTTTAATCAAAGATTAATAGGATCACAGTCCAGCTTGCTCTAATGCACTTTCCATCAGATCATAGGGCAATGCCATAAGGCGTACAGCATCTGTCCAAAGCAGCGCTGCAACGACCGATTTACCCGGATACACCGACTGCAGTGCGCGCACATACAGGCCCATCTGGCGCAAATAAACCGCCGGAACATCTGAAACCGCATTCGGCGGCGGCCTGTTGGTTTTGTAATCCACAATCAACACCCGATCCTCGTCGACAACAAGCCGGTCAACCTGACCAGCAATCGGGCGGCCAGCTGGATCGTTCGCCGTCTTCACCATCCCCGCAATTGGCACCTCGGCCCGGCTTCCAGCGCCAAACAGCGCGCCGAGTTCGGGGTCAGACAGCACCGCATCTACCTCTTGCCAGAAAGCCAATCCATCATCCTCACTCAAGTCATCCGCACGGCGCAAAAAGGCCAGCGCAGCTGACCGCCGCGCAGCGGGCGGCATGTCCGGCAACCATTGCAGTAGCGCGTGCAACAAGTTTCCGCGCCTGAAACGCTTGCCGCCGCTACGGTCCAGCGGACCAGTCACAGCGGGTTCCTCATCAGGCCGCGATGGTGCTAGAGGTTTTGTCGGTGTAGGCTCAACTGGCATTGCATCAAACAGCCATGCTGGTGGCTTTGCTGCAACTGACAGACTATCTGCACTGTCGTCCGATACAGTCACTTCAGCAGCTTGAACGACGTCAACACGCGTAACTTCGCAACCATCTTCAACATGTGTTCCCGCGTTTAACCGATCAAAACCTTCCTCGACCAAATTATACCAACAATCCTCGCTGGGTTCCTTCGCGCCGCGCCACCCGGCGACATACAGTTCGTCTTCCGCCCGGGTTAAGGCCACATATAAAAGTCGTCTATATTCTGCGAGTTGCCTGCTTTTCAACGCATCCCGCGCCGCTTCAATCTCGGGTAGGCCGCGCGCCTGACTGGCCCACACCGGTATAGTCGGGTCGGCCGGTTTTTCCGGCATGAGCGGTAGCAACCGACCATCGCGAGAAAGGTCCGGCAAACCCACAAGGTCAGATAGATATACGATGGGCGCCTGCAGGCCCTTGGCACTGTGGGTCGTCATAATGCGAACCCGGTTGCCGGCTTGCTCCATATCGCGCTTGATCTGGGTATTATTGCGTCGAACCCGCTCGATAAATGCTAACAATGATGCCGGGTGGGTTAGTTCAAACTTAAGCGCTTCTTCAAGCAATTCATCAATGGGGTCGTGAATTTCCTCGCCCAGTCTGCCTGCCAATTTTCGTCTGCCATCCAGATCAATGAGTATATGATTGAAAAAATCAAACGGTCCGCCGATATCAGCACGGTTCAACACACCTGCCAGCAATTCGTATGTTGGTTTAAAACGAGGGTTGTCACGGGCAGCATACAAGGCGTTCCAAAGCGAGCCGCCTCTCGCATGCGCCAACTCAAACAGGTCCTTGTCTGAAAGGCCAACAAATGGACTTTTCAGCACAGTCGCCAGCGTCAGGTCGTCAGTTGGCAAAACTGCAAACTGTGCCACGGCGAGCAGGTCCATCACTGGAAGTTCCTCAAGCAGAACCATTCGGTCGCGGCCTGCCACAGGAACACCCAGTATTTTAAGAGCCTTGACCAGATGATCAACAAAAGCTGTACGCCGTCGCACAAGCACAAGAATATCACCTGCCTGAACTTTGCGACCTTTGGAAGGCAGTAGGCGGGCACCAACAGAACGGTGAATATGGCTGGCAATACGCCACGCACAGCGCTGCTCAGCGTCATCAACCGGCACTTGAACAATTGGCATGTGCCAACCTTCCGCATCGGGTTCATCAGGCTTTGAGACCACCTCAAGCGGCCATAATTCAACCCGTCCAGCCTGGCCCACGCGCTTAAACCGGTGGGCTACAGTTTCATTATCGGCCGACAGACCTTCACATGCGCGGCTATCCGCGGCAAACACGCTGTCCACCAGCGAAAGCACGGCTTCGCCCGAACGGAAAGATAGTGACATGGGGACAGCTTCGGTGCTGCAACCTACCATATCAGCCTTGGCAAAAACTCTGTTTCGCGCGTTGATAAATTCTCGAGGATCGGCCCGCTGAAATGAGAAAATAGACTGTTTGGCGTCACCAACCGCAAACACTGTTCGCTCAACATCGCGGGCACCTTCACCAGCAAAAAACTCAGCGGCCAGTGTTTCCACCACACGCCATTGATCACGGTTGGTATCCTGGGCTTCGTCAACCAAAATATGGTCAATGCGGTTGTCCAGTTTATAGAGAATCCACGGCGCGACCGCATCCTGAGAAAACAGCGTTACTGTACGGTCAATCATATCATCAAAGTCCACTAGACCACGCTCGTTTTTAACATGGTTATAAAGCCGTAATTGCTCCAAACCCAACTTCAACAGCGCCGCCGTAGCGGTTGCAGCGCGCTGCCGCACACACTTTTCTTCAACCAACAAAAGCCGCTGTTGTTCGGCTTCAATGATTGCTTCAAGACTGCTATCCGCCTCCAGAATCTTCTTGGTCGCCACGGTTTTGAGCGCAGTGCCAGTTTTGGTTAGAAAAGCGCCTTTGTAAGCAGCATGATTACCTGGTCGCTGGCTCTCAGGAAGCTCAACAAACACCTTGATCGCTGCTGCGCGGGATTGATCGCCTTTTGACCCCAATTGCATTGCACTGGCAAGACTCTGCAAAGCCTGTTGATCGACACTTTCGCGGGTGCAAGCATCTGCAATGATCTCGCGCTCTGAACCGCCCGGCGTTGCATCGAGCCGGCGATACAATTCGCTCATCAGGCCACCAACGCCCCCAAATGCCCGCCTCGCGCGTTTTAAAAGCGGTGCTTCAAACGAAAGCCTGTCTACAACTTCGTCAAAAGTGCGCTCGGTTACCAACCCAGCGACTACATTCAGCGCCTGTTGCAATTCAAGCGCCAACGGTTCGCGTGTTGCTGCCAGCATTTGATCTTTTGCAGATTGCATCAGCTCGGTCGCATCAGCCTCGTCAATGCCTTCAAAACCCGGAGACATATCGGCCTCAAGCGGGAAACGGCCCAGCAGCGCCTGGCAAAAACTATGAAATGTCTGGATTTGCAGACCACCAGACAAATCAAGTACGCAGGCAAACAGTTGGCGCGCTGTAGCCAGCATTTCAGTATCCGCCCGCTCATCGACCCTCGATGCTATCGCGGCAGTAAGGTCATCGTCCGACAAGGTGGTCCAGCGGCCAAGTTCGGCAAAAATCCGGTTTTTCATTTCTGCCGCTGCGGCTTTGGTGAAAGTTAGACAAACGATGTTTTGCGGCGGCGTACCCGTAAGCATCAACCGCAGCACCCGCGCCGTCAATACATGGGTTTTGCCCGTACCCGCCGAGGCACCAACCCACGCAGAGATACTTGGGTGGGTTGCCCGCGCCTGATCATAGGTCATGCGCGCAGGCGATATGCTGCCTGATGCGCTGCTCACGACTTTGGCTCCTGGTCGCCAAGTTCCGGTTCATCCATTAGCGGCTCGACCGTATTGCGCCATTCTTTCACCCGTGCCAGATGATCGTAATCGCCGTACCCGGTTATCTCAGGCCTCGGGTTAGACAAATAGGGGGTTTTCGGGTCGGCAAATACAGTGACCAGTTTTTTGAGGCCCTCAGCTGCCTGTTCAATCGAGGCCGGAACATCTTTGATCGGCTTTTTGACTTCCTGCACAGGGTCACCGCCGGATAGTTTCCAGAACACAAGCTCTTCCACATCGGCTGGGTTTAGCCCCTCGAAGGCCCCAGCGTTCGCAAGCCACCCCTCGAGAGGCAATTGCGGTGCATACCCTGCTTCAACCTGTTTGCTCGTAGGGGTTTCCCCGGTTTTATAGTCAATGATTTCAAGCGCGCCGGTCTCATGGTTGCGGTCGATCCGATCTGCTTTCGCAATCAAGGTAAATTCAGGCACCGAGGCACTATATTGCACTGTGTGTCGCGCCCATCCCTCAATGAGTACCGGGTCAAAATGCGCTTGCCTGTTTTGCTCATTCTCCACAAACCAACGGGCAATCCGCTCGAACCGTGGCCACCAAAAGGCGTAGACAGCAGGCTGGCTGATAACCGGGGCAAAAATCTCGCGCCCTATTGTCATCAACCGGGCAAGGCCTTCTGGTCCATCCTTTGCGCCGTCGGTTGCCATAAACACCTCAAGCGCTTCATGCAGCAACGTACCTTTTTGTGCGGCGTTGGGTGTGTCATCGATGGGGTCCAGTTTGGATAACCGCAGGACTTTCTTGGCGTACAATGCATAAGGGTCCCGCATCAATTCTTGCACTTGCGTAACCGACAACTGCGTTGGCCGCGCTGCAACCGGCGGCATGGGTGCTGGCGACGACACCGGCGTGACTACATCCGGCGCAGACAACAGGTCAGCCCATTGCACATACTCGTTGGCCCGAGGGATTTTTCTACCCGCCACAGCTTCAATTCGGAACCACCAACGGCTTGGCACCGTGGGAATGCCGTCAGTTTTTTCCGACCGGGTTAAAATAACTTCCGGCGCGCTAACGCCCAGCACAAAATCATGGGCAGACTGGCCAATACGCCGATCATGAGACGGCAGGCCAAACTCCGCCCGCATCGCTTTGCTCATCCACGGATCGGTGGCCGGGTCGCCTGGCCACACTCCCTCGTTTAGGCCACCGAGTACCATCAAATCGGCGCGCTGCAACCGGGCCTCCAGCGGCCCCCAAATGGCAAGCCGGGGATGTTGATTCCAGTTTGACCGCACCGTAACGCTGGCCATCATTTCGGCAAAAAAAGCGCTGTAACTTTCCGCAGTGGGAACGAATAGCACCTCACCGTGAATGATCAGATCAGTTAGATGGTCAGATAGTGCTGTCCCCGCATCGCCCCGCCACAGCGTTTCGCCGCCAGCCGTATCATCTGTGGCGCAAAGTTTTTCAGCCACGCCGATGTGAGCTTTGAGTGCCGCATCCACCGTTGCTGGGTGCCCCAACAACTGTTCAAGCGGTCGCAGAATTGCGAGCAGGCCTTCAAGCTGCTTCAGAAAATTCGCGTCCTCTGCCTGCGTCGCGGCGTTCTTTCTTTTCCGAACCTCCGCAAGGGCTTTTGCCCTAGATTGGATGCCGCCAAGGCCACCAGCTGGCCGAACACCACGTAATACCTGCTGGTCCAGCGTGCGGACAAAAGCCAGAAAATCTTCTCGTGATAATCCAGCAGCAACCAACGGATGCTGCAGTAAAGCAAGGATGGATAACGGCCCAAAACCGTCACTAACCGCTGTGGCAATCAGGCCAAGTAACCGCCCCGGCAAGCTATTGATCGCCTTGTCACCACCGGAATCGTCAATGGTAATACCCCATGAGCGCAGCGCCGCTCGAACATATAAAGCCAATTGGCGGTCTGGTGTGACAAGGGCAGCGGTCTTACCTGGCGTTTCCAATACTTCGCGCATGATAACCGCGATAGCGCCCGCTTCTTCGCGCCGAGACGCGGCTACTATCGCCCTCAAATTGCCAAACAGATCTTCCGCTAATCGACTACGAAACCCCAGGTCTCGCCACTGTTCGGTTGCAGCGGCGGGCAATAATGCACTGCGCACCAACTGTGTTCTGCTGTCCTCAACATCGACGTCACACGCCGGCTGAGTCCAGCTTTCAACTTCATCCCGGTTAACGCCCATCACCTCCAGCAATCGTTTCAGACTACTTTGAGGGTGGCTGTCATCTATTGACGACCAGACTTCATTTTCAAGCGCCTGATCAAGCGCAGGCAAAACGACACGGCCATGCGGCAACCGTGATATTACTCTGAGCAGATGAGCTGTGGCTGGGATTGAACCGGTTGACCCAGCCGCAACAATTGGCCCGCCGCCAATATTGGCCTTAAAAATCCTGGCTAGCGCCGCCAGCGTTTGGTTGCGGTAGGCCGCAGGATCTTGTGCGCCCTCATCTGCCAGTATAGCCGGCCAATGAAGGGTGATAACCTGAAGAAACACCAGCGTCTCGTTCCAGTGCATTGCAAGGGTATCCGGGGCAAGCTCCCCAAGTTTGTCAAACGATAGTCCAGCAGTATCTACCTGGTCGATAAGCCGCGCCAACTCACCGGCCAGCCGCCAGGCCTGCGCTGGTGCTAGCCCTTTTCCGGCGGCGTCTGACAAGGGTCGCCTTTCAACAAGTTTGGTTAACAGCACTTGTCGACGCAGCGGGGAAATCGGCGGCGCAATAGCCGAGAGATCAAGTCCAAATCCCGCGCCTAGAAACTCGATTTCACCTTCGTCAATATCACCGATCGCCCGCATGGTCGGTAGCAAAATTGGCTTTCCGTCGCATAACCGGAGGAAGGCCTCACGCAGCGACCGGGACGCCCGTCGGTTAGGCAACAATACGGTGACAGACGACAGCAAAAGCGGGTCGTGTCCGTATCTGTCAAACAATCCTTGAGCCAGTTCGTCAACGAATGACTGCCCGGCACCGATGGTATAAACTTCTGGATTTCCGGGCTTCATTATTGCGGCCCAAACAGGTTAATCAGTCGATGTTGCCAATCTATATTTTCTGATGTTACCACCAAGTATCGACCGTTTTTAGGCCCGGCCGCGTGATGCTCCAGTTCTATTTTAAGGGCGTCTTGCCACCAATCCGTTGGCATGCGGTCAGGCCATTCCACCAACAAAATGGCACTTTCGCGCTCCTCCTCCAAGCCAAGATCCTCGATCTCGTCCGGACCCTTTAGCCGGTATAGGTCGCTGTGAAAAACCACTATGCCATCATGCGCGCTGTAAGTTTGTACCAAAGTAAATGTCGGGCTTGGCACCTCTATATCGCTGGCCTGACAGAAGGCACGAATAAAAGCACGGGCAAAGGTGGTTTTCCCAGCACCCAGATCACCAGAAAGCGCAAGCAGATCGCCCGGTTTGGCCAACAGCGCCATTGAGGCCGCAAACTGTTCGGTGGCGGCTTCATCGGATAGCAGTGTGCGATAAATTTCGGCCATCAGGGATTCAACATGTCAGGAGGCATCAACGGAGGGACGTTCGCGCGGCAGGTAGCATGACAGGCTAAGCCCTGCCTCGCCCACGGCGTCAAGAATAACGCGCCCGCCGTGCAGCCGCACGATGCTGCGCACCAGTGCAAGGTCCAAGCCGGTTGCTCTGCGTGCTCCAGGTGATACGCCCATGGCAACAGTGGTCAGTAACCGTGTGCGCTCTGTAGGCGTCAAGCCGGATTCAACATTGGTAATGCACACATGGATTTCTTCTTTCAGGTCAATCAATTCAATGATCAATTCACCACCGTGGCGGGTGAACCCCAACATTGAGGAAACCATATTATAGAAGGCCTGTTTAATGCGTGAGCCATCGGCCATAATTGTGCCAATCTGGTCATCAATTTTCAGCTCCAATTTGGTGGACGCCTTATGGGCCAGTTCTTGTGCCAGAACGGCTGCTTCACCGAGCATTTCAGCAATGGGCGTCGCTGTGAACTCAAGCGGCAGCTCCCCGGATTCGATGACCGCTAAATCAAGCACGTCGGAAATCAGATTTTTAAGATCATCAGACGCGCTAAGAATATTTTTCACATAACTTGCTTGCTGGTCATTCAGCGGTCCAAAGACATTCTGGTCCAACAGTTCGCCGAACCCAATGATGGTATTCAGCGGTGTCCTAAGCTCATAAGACATATTGGTGATAAACTCGCTTTTCAGCTTATCCGCGGCCTCCAAAGCTTGCGATCGTTCACGCAGGGCCTGCTCAACCTTGTAACTATCGGTGACATCCGTTTGCGTGAGCATAACACCGCCGTCCGGCAAGGGCACAATTGTATAATCGATAACCACGCCGTCGCCGCGGTACCATTTACCGGTTTTGTAGCTGCGGGCCGCAATCCAGGTTACCAGATTTTCTGAGAAATCGATGTTGGCGTTCGCGCTGTTACTTAAATTTGCCCAGCCAACCAGTTCCGTCAAATGAGGCGAACCACTAGCCTGCGCGTCGCTGAGCTGCCAGATATCGTTGAAGGCAGGGTTCGAGAGCTGAAGTCGCCCATCGGTGCCGAACACCGCAACACTTTCGCGCATATTATCCAGCGTTTCCTGTTGAACCGCGATCAGAGTATTATAGGATCGCTCAAGCGCCAGTTTATCGGTTACGTCTTCAAACAATATAAGCAGTCCACCTAGCGGGTGCGGCTGGGTTACCACCCTGTGAGCAGTACCGTCAGGCAGGTGCCACATTTCCTCTGATGGTTCCAGCAGCGTTGTATATTGTTTTAATATGCTCTCTTTCCATTTACGGAAATTGGCCTGCTCCGGAAGCTTGCGACGTTCGTGCATTGCTTCCAACAGCTCGCTATGGCGAATGCCCCCCGCCAATTGTTCTTCGGAAATACTGGTCAGCCGCGTGAAAGCGCTATTGTAAAAACGCAGCGTTTGACCCGGTCCAAAAATTGCCACCGGGCTACGCAGTCGGTTCAATGTTTCAGACTGGCTTTCCAGCACGCGAGACAATTCTGTTAGCGCCTCTTCCTCGCCGGTTACATCGATGGCAATACCCATGCTATTGCCTTCTTTATCCAGCGGCGTATTCGTCACATTAAAGGCACGGCGCTGGCCGTCGGTGACCCCGAAACGTCGTTCCCTAAGCGGCACCCCCTGCGCGAATGCTTTGCTAGCCGAGGCAGGCCCTACATTGCCGAACAGTTCCAGCCCGCGCTCGATTACATTGGCAACGGTGCCACCGTCGATCGCTTTGACATAGGCGTCGTTCACCTCAAGCAGCTTAAAATCCGGACTTCGCAACCACACGGGAAACGGCAAATGATTGAAAGCACCGGTAAGGTCTTTCAACCGCAGTTCCAGCGCCCGCACTCCTAGCCGGTTGGTGCGCACAGGCCGATCGACCGATTGCTCGAGCCACATTATGCCGCTGGGCCAGCGGGCGTCCCGGGCGGGAAGCCATTGCAGATCGATGATCATCCGCGCTTTACCAGGCCCGTTATCCACAACCAGTGGCGACGGCACATCGAGGCCCTGCTCTACGCCCCCGCGGATGAGTTGCACTGTTTTTTCAGGCAAGCCGTGCCCCGCTTCGCCGATCAGGTCGTCTAACCGAGAGACTTTTTCGGGAAAGCCCGCAATTGAAAGCGCTGCAGGATCAGCCTGCAGGCGGCCATCGGGCCACAACCAAACTGGAATTCGGTGATCCGTTTTTATCATTGTATCCAGAAAGTCTGCCAGGTCCTGCAATGACCGCGCTCGGTCCGACATGCGACCGGCACGCCAAAAAGCGTAAAGACTGGCACCCACCCATACAAGTGCCGTTACAGCCAAAATCAACCGCAAGGGCGAAAAGGTTTCGCTCACCTCAATCACTGAAATTATTCCGGAAAATTTGCATGGATACAGACTAACGCTGGAACAGGCGCCAGTACAAGTGGCAGATGTAACGGACACGAAAAAACAGGCACCGGAGAGGCCAGTGCCTGTTTAAAAGCTGCTCAATTGTTCACTCTTATCATCCGGCTTGGCAATTAAGCGCCAAATTCAGATTTCAAAGCATCGATCAAATCAGTTTTTTCCCAGGAAAACCCGCCGTCCACTTCCGGATTACGTCCAAAGTGACCGTAAGCTGCGGTACGCGCATAAATCGCTTTGTTCAGGCCAAGATGCTCGCGGATGCCACGGGGGCTCAGATCCACCAATTCTTGCAATACCACCGCTAAGCGTGCTGGATCAACAACCGCCTTTTCGCCCCACAGGTCAACATAAACAGACAGGGGCTTCGAGACACCGATGGCATAAGCCAGTTGGATAGTGCAATTGTCTGCCAACCCAGCTGCTACAACATTTTTTGCCAGATAGCGGGACGCATATGCAGCAGACCGGTCAACTTTGGTCGGGTCTTTGCCGGAGAAAGCGCCGCCGCCGTGTGGTGCAGCACCGCCGTATGTATCAACGATGATTTTCCGGCCGGTCAGTCCGGCGTCGCCGTCGGGTCCGCCAATGACAAAATTGCCTGTAGGATTTACATAAAACTCTTCTTCCGAGCACATCCAGCCCTCAGGTAAAACGCCCACAACATGACCGCGGACGAGCTCTCGCAACTCTTCCTGGGTTACATTTTCTTTATGCTGGGTGGAAACCACGACGCTGGTAGCGCCAACCGGGCGACCGTCCACATAGCGTAAGGTCACCTGGCTTTTGCTATCCGGTTCAAGCGCAGAGCTGGCGTCGCCGTGACGCGCATCGGCCAGTGATTTCAAAATACGATGCGAAAAGTCGATCGGAGCCGGCATCAGGCTTTCGGTTTCGTCGCATGCATAGCCAAACATGATGCCCTGATCGCCAGCGCCTTCGTCCTTATTGCCTGCGGCATCTACACCCGCTGCAATATCTGTTGATTGCTCGTGCAGGAAATTATCAAACGATGCGTTTTTCCAATGAAAACCATCCTGCTCATAGCCAATATCCTTAACCGCATCCCTTACAACACGCTCAATATCATCGCCGGTAATGCTTTTGGGCCCACGCACTTCACCGGCAACAATGATCCGGTTCGTTGTAACCATGGTTTCAGCCGCAACACGCGCGTCGGGCTGTGCACCAAGATAAAGATCAACAATCTCGTCAGAAATTCTGTCGGCAACCTTATCAGGGTGACCCTCTGAAACTGACTCGCTGGTAAACAGATATTCTTTCATTCTTATCTCCTCTGGTCCGTTTGCCGGATTAACCCGTTCTAATAGCGATAATGTTCAGGCTTGAACGGACCCTGGGTCTTAATGCCCAAATAGTCAGACTGTTCGGCGGTTAGTGTAGTCAATTTTGCGCCCAATTTACCCAAATGCAGGGACGCCACTTTTTCATCCAGATGCTTCGGCAACACGTAAACGTCGAGTTTGTAATTCTTGTAGTTTTCCCAAAGTTCAATTTGAGCAAGAACCTGATTGGTAAAGCTGGCGGACATTACAAAGCTTGGGTGGCCAGTGGCACAGCCCAAGTTCACCAAACGACCTTTTGCCAGAACGATAAGGCGTTTTCCGTCAGGGAAAATAACTTCATCAACCTGCGGCTTCACTTCTTCCCACTTGAAATTTTCCAGTCCGGCGATCTGAATTTCGCTGTCAAAGTGACCGATGTTGCAAACGATGGTGCGGTCCTTCATCTCGCGCATATGGTCAACGGTAATAACGTCTTTGTTGCCGGTTGCAGTGACGAAAATATCACCCAACTTGGCAGCATCATCCATCGTGACAACTTCATAGCCTTCCATCGCCGCCTGTAATGCACAAATAGGATCAATTTCAGTGATCATCACACGAGCGCCCTGGCTACGAAGCGATTCTGCGCTGCCTTTACCTACATCGCCGAAGCCGCACACTACAGCTACTTTGCCAGCAATCATTACGTCTGTGGCGCGCTTGACACCGTCAACCAGCGATTCGCGGCAACCATACAGGTTATCAAATTTGGATTTGGTCACACTATCATTGACGTTGATAGCGGGCACCAGCAAACGGTCTTCCTTAGCCATTTCGTACAGCCGCATCACGCCAGTTGTTGTTTCTTCTGAAATACCCCGAACACCTGCCATCAGCTCCGGATAATCATTATGCATCATCACAGTGAGGTCACCGCCGTCGTCCAAAATCATATTGGGCACCCAGCCGTCAGGACCTTTGATGGTCTGGTGAATACACCATTCCGCCTCTTCTTCCGTCTCGCCTTTCCAGGCAAATACAGGAATGTCAGCATCAGCCATCGCAGCAGCAGCATGGTCTTGGGTTGAGAAAATGTTGCAGCTGGACCAACGAACTTCAGCGCCCAGCGCAGTCAGTGTTTCTATCAAGACAGCTGTCTGAATTGTCATATGCAAACAACCCGCGATACGAGCGCCGGCAAGTGGTTGGCTTACACCAAACTCTTCGCGCAGCGCCATCAGGCCCGGCATTTCGGTTTCTGCTATGTTGATCTCTTTGCGTCCCCAGTTTGCTAGGGAAATATCGGCTACTTTATAATCGGTCATGAAACGTCCTACTTTAACTGCACTGTAAATTGGCAGCTTATATAGCAAGGAGTTAATTAAAGATAAAGATTTCTTTATATAAGAGAATAGGAATGTTTATTCAGTTTCACCGAATCGGTTGGCAATAAGCTCAATAATCTGATCAATAGCGGTATCTTGATCATTGCCTTCAGCCGATATACTGATGGTATCTCCCTTGCTGGCACCCAGCATCATCAATCCCATGATCGACGTGGCAG
Source organism: Alphaproteobacteria bacterium (assembly GCA_021774695.1). Lineage (GTDB taxonomy): Bacteria > Pseudomonadota > Alphaproteobacteria > Sphingomonadales > Kordiimonadaceae > Kordiimonas. The sequence continues at coordinate 29,605 of JAJFIU010000099.1, forward strand.
TGACACAGATGCCCCGTTTGCACACTTTAATAACCGCCTGAAATTCTCCGGCTTTTTTTGCCAGGCGAGCAGAAGCTCGTGCATGCAGACCGCGCCGGTTTACAATTTCGACCGATCGGGACACGCCCACACCATCAGCAACCATGGTTATTTCCCGAGGATTTGGCTGGCGACATTAATATATTTGATGCCTGCTTCTTTGGCTGCGTCCACCGCCTCTTCAAGCACAAGCGCCTGCCGCACGCTGGCAAGCTTGATCAACATAGGCAAGTTAATGCCTGCGATCACTTCAACCTTGCCTTTTTCCATAATGGAGATAGCAAGATTAGACGGCGTGCCGCCGAACATATCGGTCAACAGAACCACACCGTCGCCGCTATCGACGGTTTTCACCGCTTCCAAAATTTCCAAACGCCGCTGTTCCATATCATCATCTGGCCCGATGCAAACAGCTTGAATATTTTGCTGCGCCCCAACAACGTGCTCTGTTGCTGCAATAAACTCTTCAGCCAGCCGGCCGTGGGTCACCAACACCATACCAATCATTGATCCATGTTCCTCTTTTGCGTCATCAGCTACTAGATAGTTCCCGGTGGTATAAATTAACGGCAAGGCCGTCAATTGCCATTTGTCCAGCCACAGCTTCCGCTGTGGCAACTGACCGATGCTGACCGCCCGTGCATCCAAATGCAATGGTTAAATAGGCTTTTCCTTCGGCTTGATATAGCGGCAGCAGGAAACTCAGCAACCCTTGAACCTTATCCAGAAATGTTGGAAACGCGTCGTCGGCGCGAACATAATTAGACACCGCATCGTCGCGGCCAGTTAAACTCTTGAGGCTGGCCACATAATGAGGATTGCGCAAAAACCGGACATCCAGAACTATATCCGCATCACGCGGAGCCCCGTGTGCAAAGCCGAAGGACATGAATGTCACGATCAGGTCATCAGATTCTTTGGCAAACCGGCGACGGATAATGCGCCGGGTTTCCGCGCCTCTTCGGGTACTGGTATCAAGGATACCATCGATGTTTTCCCTCACCACGGTCATCATATCGCGCTCTTGCTTTATAGCCGCGCGCAGCAATTGCCTGTCACCTAGCGGATGAGGCCGCCGGGTTTCCGAGAAACGCTTGGTAAGAACGTCGTCTGACGCGTCCATGAAAAGCACATGCAAGCGAAGGTCTTTGCGTGCTCGCAGCCTTTTCTGCACCTCTACGAACAGGTCCGGTGAAAAATGAAGGGTGCGGCTATCGATACCGATGACAACCGGGCGGTCGATCGACTCCAAGTTTTGGTCATCAATAAGTGCCTCAACCATCGTAAGCGGTAAATTATCAACCGCCTGAAACCCGATATCTTCAAAGGCGTGCAGCGCAGCAGATTTACCAGCACCGGATAATCCGGTCACGATAACCAGTTGCCGTTTGAAGGATGTTCCCGTTCGGGCCTTCGGCGGCGAAGCGGATACTTTGGTTTTTTTGACCTTGTCATCCATTTCTTACACCCTCATTGCCGATCCGATTTAAATTCCTGACAGCCAACTCTATTTTAATTGGGGTTGAATGTTCAAATGCATTCGCTCTCAAGGTATGAATTTTTTCACCTTCGATGTCTGCAAAAGCCTGTTCCGGCAACCGGGGAACATCTTCAGCCGCCACAATATCAACAACAAGCCGTAAAATAGTCGACTTGATGGCAGGCACAGAGAGTATGCCGAGCCCACGCACTTCAAGCATGCCGTATAGAGATTCTGGCGAAAAAACCACAAGTCCGCGCCGAGAACTGCGGGTCAAAAATTGGTCATCAGCAACAAGGGTGGCGCCGCGGTCCATCAATCTGAGTGCCAAATCGGATTTGCCCGACCCTGATGACCCTCTCAGCAGTACACCTGAGCCTGCCACATCGACAATAGTACCGTGTAGTGTCTGCACACCGTGCCCCCGTAGGTCCCTGATCCGCGAATGCTTGTCTGATTCAATTAAAATGCTTTTCTGGTTCAATTAAGCGGGTGCCAGCGGTAAAGTCACGATAAATTTAGCGCCGGTTTCTGAACCACCATCAGCCGCGATATTTTCAACTGCAATTGTGCCGCCGTGCGCTTCAATAACCTGCTTCGAAATTGCCAAACCAAGGCCGGAATGGCTACCAAACTGTTCTTCAGTGGGTCGCTCCGAGTAAAATCTGCTAAATATTTTGTCTTCTGACCCCTCCGGCACACCTGGACCTTGGTCACACACAGTCAAAAACACAGTGCGGTTTTTGACAGTTAAATTTATCTGAATTCTGCCGTTTTTAGGGCTAAAGCTGATCGCGTTATCGATCAAATTGCACCAAACCTGCCCCAGGCGCGCTTCGATGCCCGACACAAGAAACACGCCGGCTTCATCATCAGCAAACGCCAGATCAATATCACTCAATTTTCCGGTGGTTTTATAGACCTCAACCAGGGTCGCCAGCATAACACCCAAATCAACCTCAGACGTTTGACCGCGGGTCAGTTCTGCATCAAGGCGCGAGGCATCTGAAATGTCGGTGATCAAACGATCGATACGCTTCACATCGTCTTCCAAAATCGCCATTAATTTTTCGCGCACACCGGGTTTATCGGTCATTTGAATTGTCTCAAGTGCACTGCGCATACTCGAGAGCGGATTTTTAATTTCATGCGCCACATCAGCGGCAAATTGCTCCACTGCGTCAATCTGCGTGTAAAGCGCCCCTGTCATATCGGAAAGCGAGCGCGACAGATCGCCTATTTCATCGCGCCGTTCGGCAAATTCAGGAATGCTTTCCTCACGACCAATACCGCGGCGAACCCGTTCTGCTGCGCGCGCCAAAACCCTGATCGGGCGAACCAATGTGCGTCCCAAAAAGAAAGACAATAAAATAGTGAGCGCGAACGCACCGACGAATATCTTGATAGTTAGCATCTGCTCGGCGCGAACAATCGTGTCGATGTCGTCGGTTTGCGCGGTTAACAAAAACGCACCAAGAACGCGCCGGAAACGCTGGACCGGCACCGCGATGTTTATAACAAGGTCGCCGTCAGCACGCTGCCTGACCTGGCTGGTTAAAGTTCCGGCAAGCGCTTGCTCCACTTCAATGAGGTCAGAAGCCCTGATGGTGGGCCTGTCAATATTGGGGGGTGCTGAAATGTCTTTGGTTATCGCGTCCAGAAAATCATGCAGCCGGTTAACAACCTGCTCTTTAAGCGACGGTTGATAGTCCAGCTTGCGCAGCGTTTCTTCTATAACCTCTTTATCACCCGCCAAAAACAGACTGTCTGCAATCATGCCGCCGCTGGTGGCAAAAAGGCGCGCTCTATTTTCAGTGGGACCAACCAGGCGAGTGATAATCTGACGGGCGGGCGCAGGGTCAATATCAATCGATTCTGGGCCCGCCACTGCTGATTCGCCCAGAGCCCCTGCAATAATACTGGCTTGCACAGCAAGTGATTCGGTTCGCGCATCGATCAAATTTTGACGAAATTCATTCAGATAAAGAACACTGCCAACCAGTATAACCAAGGCAAGAGCGTTGACGAACATGATCCGCACCATTAAGGGCGACAAACCCCGTGTATAATGCCGAGGATGCAAGTTTTTCTGCTCGCCGCGCGGTAGGCGGGCATTTGTTGGATTAGAGTGTTTCTTGCTTTTATCAGCCGCCACGTTGGTTAGGTGCCTTACCCATCTTTGTATCGGTAGCCAACGCCGTATAGAGTCTCAATTGCGGTAAATTCATTGTCAACCATTCTGAATTTTTTGCGCAACCGCTTGATATGGCTATCGATTGTTCGGTCGTCCACATAGACATCGTCAGTGTAAGCTGCATCCATCAACTGGTCACGGCTTTTTACATGGCCCAAATGCTGCGCCAGCGTTTGCAAAATCAAAAACTCGGTAACAGTCAGGGTAACATCGTCGCCGCACCAGGTTACGCTGTGACGCAGCGGATCAAGAATTAGATTGCCGCGCACCATAACCTCTTCGCTCTCGTCAACGGGCGCATCTTCTTCAACGTCTTTCGAATTCATCTCAACGCGCCGCAACAATGCACGGATACGTTCAATCAGCAATCGCTGGGAAAATGGTTTGCCGATATAATCATCAGCCCCCATTCTAAGGCCCAGCAGCTGGTCAATTTCCTCGTCCTTGGACGTCAGGAAAATGACCGGCATCGCCGAGACTTCCCGCAGCTTGCGCAACAACTCCATACCGTCCATACGCGGCATTTTAATGTCGAGGACCGCAAGGTCGGCCGGATTTTTTGAAAGCGCGTCCCAGGCCTTCTGGCCGTCGGGGTATGTGCGCACCCGAAACCCTTCCGCCTCAAGAGCGATCGTAACCGAGGTTAAAATATTACGGTCATCGTCCACCAGCGCGATGGTTGCTGTCATCTGGGGTTCCCTTTTTTTTATGTGTCCCGGATCCGTATCAGACTGAAACTAACGTATGTTTCTAGACTAATACAGGTTGGGGTAAAGCGTTAAGCATGATTTGCGACCAAAACGTGGCGAACCCGTGTCAGGTTCTGGGTCAAGTATAGGGTCAAGCCTTTGGTAAAATTCCGAGTCGGGGTCACGGCTGCCTCTTGAATAGACCCTGGGGCGAATTTCCTGTTCAAATCGAGGCTTAACCGGAGCGTCATCTCACCAGTTTGCGCAGGCATGAAACCTGACCAAATGGTCCAGAACACTAAGTTGTCCATGACAGCGCTATCATTTTGAAATCACTAAGATTCTGGTTGATTTATTTTGCTGTTTCCGCAAGCTTGTCAACCATTCTCGGGGTGGGCCAGAGATGGAGATACGCACTCACAGGTCAGGCAGCGTGGTTCAATCGTTACCTGATATTTTTTTCGCTTAAGCCGCGGGCAATAGGCGACATTAAATTCACGTTGGAGGACAAGAGGTTGCAAATCTTTGGCGCCTGTCACAGTACAGTCAGTTTAGATGCCCAAGGCATCACCGATACCGGAAATCAATATTGGAATCTGGGCACGTCCCAACTTTACGAAGAAGCGATTCGCCGCGACGAAGGCTCAATCGCCAAGGACGGACCACTGGTGGTCAAGACCGGTCGCTGCACAGGACGCTCCGCTAACGATAAATTTACCGTTCGCGATGAAACTACCGAAGATGCCATCTGGTGGGGCGACGTTAACCGCCCGATGACATCCGAACATTTCGATGCTGTCCATGCGGCGTTCCTCGATCATGCCAAAGGCAAAGACCTGTTTGTGCAAGACTTGTGGGGCGGGTCTGACCCAGACCACAGAGTGGCGGTTCGCACGGTCGGAGAGCTCGCCTGGCACAGCCTGTTTTGTCGTACAATGTTGGTGCGCCCTGAAGAGGATGAGGAAGCCGGCATGGTGCCGCAGTTCACCATCATCAACCTACCAAGTTTCAAGGCTGACCCAGCGACAATGGGCTGCAACTCAGAAACCATCATTGCGGTCAATTTCAGCAAAGGTTTGGTGCTGATCGGCGGTACAAAATATGCGGGCGAAAACAAAAAATCTGTTTTCTCGATCCTGAATTATCTACTGCCCAAGGACGGCATCATGCCGATGCACTGCTCGGCCAATATTGGCCCTGAAGGCGATGTGGCCATTTTCTTCGGGCTTTCGGGCACCGGCAAAACCACCTTGTCTGCCGATAGTTCGCGCACCCTTATCGGGGACGACGAGCATGGCTGGTCTGACGACAGTGTCTTCAACTTTGAAGGCGGCTGTTACGCCAAACTGATCAATCTGTCAGAAGAAGCCGAGCCTGAAATATACGCCACCACCCGCATGTACGGGACCGTGCTTGAAAATGTTGTGATGGACCCGGATACCCGTGAGCTTGATCTGGACGACAATACGTTGGCCGAAAACACGCGCGGTGCTTATCCGCTTAACTTCATTCCCAATACCAGCGAGCATAACCGCGGCGGCAAGCCCAAAAATATCATCATGCTAACAGCGGATGCTTTCGGCGTACTGCCTCCAATCTCGCGGTTGACACCCGAACAGGCCATGTATCACTTTCTGTCTGGGTACACCGCTAAAGTGGCGGGCACCGAGATCGGTGTCAAGGAACCGCAGGCCACTTTCTCAACCTGTTTCGGCGCACCCTTCATGCCGCGCCACCCCAGCGTTTACGGCGACCTACTACGCAAGAAAATTGCTGAAACCGGCGTTAATTGCTGGCTGGTCAACACTGGCTGGACAGGCGGTGTCTACGGCGTTGGCCACCGCATGCCAATCAAGGACACCCGCGCCCTGTTGCACGCAGCGCTTGACGGCAGCCTAAACACTGTACCCATGCGCATCGACCCCAACTTTGGCTTTGAAGTGCCGGTAAACGTACCGGGTGTTGACAGCTTAATCCTCAACCCACGCGACACATGGGCAGACAAGGACGCCTACGATGCCAAAGCCCGTTATCTGGTGAAATTGTTCATCAATAACTTTGAAACATTCTCAGGCCATGTTGATGACAGCGTAAACGCAGCAGCCCCCAGCGCCGCCTAGCAAGCTTCCTAAGTCAAAAAATTAGACGCTGGGCCCACGCTCAGTGTCTAATTTGTCTTAAACCTAAGAGCTCATCTATTGAAATAGGCCTCCGTTATCCCCAGTTAGCTGAAGGTAACAAAGGAAGCCACATGTCTGAACTTCAAATAGCTCTCATCATTATAGCGACCGTTCCATTCGTGGTGTGGCGTATGATTTCTACGGAGCGTTCCCACAAAATAAAGAAGACTGGCAGCACCATGATTGTTGTAGCCATGTTTGGATTTGCCAAAATCTTTGAGCCTAGCAGGGTTGACGTTGAAGAGGCCCGCCAGAAAAGCGCGCGAAAGCGCCAAGGAGAAAACGGCGATGGGCTAAAAAAATGACCCGGCCTATCCTCTGACGCAGGGTCACATCATTTCTCCAACATACGAAAGCCGGTTAGCTTCGAGACTAAACTGAGCCGATCACCTCAGACCTTGAACGTGCTAACGAAATTGTGTTGGATTTCAATTCGGTACGGATAGCGCTTATAATCAAAGCTCAAAAGGAATTGATCCCCACCAACGATTACATCTCGTCACTGACGCGCCAAGATTAACCTGCCTCTGCCTCCGCCTCAACTTCATGCTTCAGATGCACCCGGTCCCGGGCGGTAACACCCAGCAGGCCCGATACTTTTGCCAAAACATTGGACTCGAAATTGTCTAAATGGTTATCAGCGAAGGCAACGCGCCACAACAGCCGCACAATCTCCTGCCTGCCCTCCTGGTCCAGCTCGTTAGTGATCGCTTTGGTAAACTTATACAAGCAAGTGGCCTCCTGTTGCTGCTCTTCGGCATCACCCAAAATCTGTTCGGCGTCTGCACGCTCTATGCCGAAATGATCAATCATACAGGCCAATAGCTGCGCCCGTTCCCTTGCGCTGAAATCGCCGTCTGCGTGCGACACATAAACCAACAGGGCGGCAGTCGCCAGATGCAGATCGTTTTGTGTTTTCTCTTGTGGTTGTGGCGTTAGGCCCAACAATTTGGTTACTTTATCAAACATATGTCACTCACTGTAAAATCTCGTTCAGTTAACAACCCTATCATACGGATTAAATTACGAAAGCACGCTGCGGCCACAGGTTTTCCCGGCGCGATAAAGCCGTCCAACTGAAATCACCGTTGGAAGTATATGATGTTTTGCGCCGCCGAATTTCCGGTAATAATATCTATCTTGCCGTCACCGTTCATATCACCGGCGGCCACCGCATATGTTCGCGCACCCGCTGGCCCAAAGGTAGAATCCAGGGTAAACCCGCCTTTTCCGTCGTTTAGATGCACTTCGTTGCTGCCGGGCGCATTGGCAGCGATGATATCGATGTCACCGTCACCGTCCAGGTCTCGGGCAATGACAGCGTAGGTGCGCGAACTTTCACTGCCAAAATCCGTTGCCGCCTCAAATTTGCCGTTGCCCTTGTTCAGGAAAACAGTGTTACGGCTACCAATATTAGCCACAATAATATCTGGCCGCACATCACTGTTCATATCAGCCACCGCAACCCCGCGCGTGTCGCCTCCGGCCGGGCCGTAGGGCACTGACTGCCCGAAGCGCATACCGTCGCCGAGCAATATTACATTTTGCTGGCCGTCCCGGTTCGCAAGCACCAAATCAACGTGCCCGTCACCGTTCATATCCGCCGCAGCCACAGCCAGCGTGCTGTCGTCCAAAGCACCGAACGTTGTGGGCGCACCCAATTTGCCGGTGCCGTCGTTTAAAAAGATATGGTTTGCGGACCCGCGGCAAACTTCCAGAACATCGGGGTCGCCGTCATTGTCCAAATCAAGAACATGAATGCTGCGCGTATTGGATTTTTCGCTACCAAATGACCGGCCCGGTGAAAACCCGCCTTTACCGTCGTTGATAAATATCTGATTGGCAAGCAAGTCGGCAGCCGCCACCACATCAAGGTCGCCGTCCCCATCCATATCAGCAAATGCTATTGAATAGTTGGTTGTTTGGGTGCTGCCCAGCTGCGTTCGCGAGGACAGCCGCCTGCCGCTGTTCAAATAAACGAAACTAGGCTGGGTCCAATGGCGCCCGTTATTTTCTACCAAATCCAAATCGCCGTCACCGTCCAAATCACCAACGGCTAACCCCGCGGTTAAGAAGCTGTCTCCAGCAAGCGGGTAGGAACTTCGGTCGCTGTAAAGTGGCTCGTCGGCACCCGCGGCATTCAAGCTGCTCGCAGTCAGCAGGCATGAAATTATGGTGGTTTTTATTGAGAAATTCATTTCAATCCTTATCGCTGTGGAGGGCGAACGCTATTAATATGTCATGCATATTTCAACCCAAATTCGCAGACCCGGACTAAAGATTAGGCCCAACACTGAGGGCTAACAGCCGGGAAATATGGGCGAACGGCCTGCCGCTATCAGCCGACCATTGGCTGAAAGCAGCCTGCACCTTGGCCTGTGCACCTTTGCCGGTGGGGGCTTTGTCAACTACGCCTTCGCGCACCAATGCCGCCACCACATCGCGGCCCATCACCCAGCCATCTTTGCCGAGAAAGCGCAGAAAATACTGAGCGGTTGAGCCACCCAATCTGCTGCCGCGTTTGTGAAGCATGGCCAGAAGTCCGACAAAATCATCCATTGGCCAATCGGCGATGCAGGCCGCAGCCGAACCATATTCATCTTCCAGGTCACACAGCATGATCCCATTGTCGCGCACGGTCTGAATTTTAATGCCGTTCCTGACAATGCGCGTGTCTTTCAAGAAGCCGTCCAAATCATCGTCGGACATAAATTTCCAGCGCACCGGCACAAAGCCTTCAAACGCCTCCTCAAAGCCCGGCCACTTTTTCTCGATAACCTTCCAGCTAAATCCTGCCTGAAAAAACGCCTTGGTCATACCGGCCAGA
>JAJFIU010000100.1 GCA_021774695.1 Alphaproteobacteria bacterium
AATCTGCAAATTCATAGACTTCTTTCTCAATCGCTTCCCCGCCGTCCGAGGGCTCAAATTTCATTGTCAGCTTACCAGCGCCTGGCACTAGAAAATCAGTGGCGCGGTATTGGTCGCCGAATGCATGGCGTCCAATAACAATAGGCTGGGTCCAGCCCGGAACCAGGCGAGGTACATTTTTGATGATGATGGGTTCGCGGAAAACCGTGCCGCCCAGAATGTTGCGAATGGTGCCGTTTGGGCTGCGCCACATTTTCTTCAGGTCAAATTCTTCAACACGCTGTTCGTCTGGGGTGATGGTCGCGCATTTGACACCGACACCATGTTCTTTGATAGCGTTGGCGGAATCGATGGTAATTTGGTCATTTGTTTCGTCGCGTTTTTCCACAGACAGGTCATAATACAGTAGGTCAATATCCATATAGGGCAGAATCAATCGTTCGCGGATCCACTGCCAGATAATTCGTGTCATTTCGTCGCCGTCAATTTCAACGACCGGATTTTTTACTGCTATCTTACTCATATGTCCCTCAACTCTTTATATTAATCAGCACCATGCGGTTTTGAAAGCGCCGAACATCAGTCCAGGTATTCTGGATAATTTGGCCGAACACTAGCATCTCGCACCGCCGAGTTGAAGTGCAAAGTAGACAAATACATCTTATTTCGTGGGTGTTTCGGTTTTATTGAATTTCGCCTTGCTTATTAATTGCTTCAAGCATTTTGACCGCCTCCGCAGGCGATGTTGCGACGGTCAATAAATCTGCATTCTCGGCCGACGCGAACCCATCAGCCACCACATGTTTAACCAGTTCCACCAGCGGTGACCAATAGCCATTGGTGTTAACCAGGATGATGGGTTTACTGTGCAAACTAAGCTGGGCCCAGGTCATCATTTCCAGTGTTTCATCCAGTGTGCCCAAGCCGCCAGGCAAAACAATGAAGGCGTCGGACCGCTCAAACATCATCTTCTTTCGCTGGTGCATATCGTCGGTAACGTGCAGTTCAGCCAGCCCCGGCTGTGTGATTTCAACGTCGTCCAAGTGCCCAGGGATAACGCCAATAACATCAGCACCGCTGTCTCGGGCAGCGCGTGCAACTACGCCCATCAAACCGATACTACCGGCGCCGTACACAAGAGATAGACCTGCACCCGCAATCAACTGCCCAAGCTCTTTGGCCTGTTTTTGATATAAGTCCTTGTTGCCAAGGCGGGATCCGCAGTAAACGCACACTGATTTTATCGGCATTGGTTTGTGCATCTTACGCCTCCTGAACGGTATATTTTTATGTGGGAACAAACTTTTGACACGATTATGATAAAATTATCTATAATAATAATGTCCGGATTGTTAAGAGTTAAATTAAACCGGGTAATAGAGCCAACGACAGCGCTCGCCCTTCGTGAGTAGTGATACAATATGGCCCTGCTGGCAAACGCTTCTGGGAAAAATAATATTTTCGCCTTCCTTGCTGTGGCCATTGGCCTTGGCTTGGCCTTTTATTATGTTTTTTGGGATGGTTCGGATAGCCAGCCGGACCCAGCTGTGCAGAGCCAAGACATTGAAGCGGCTGTGCCGGTTGCGGATGCATTTGCTCCTGAATTTGATCTTGTTAGAATATCGCGCGGCGGCACCGGTGTTATTGCTGGCCGGATGGCAGCGGGCGCTGACGTGGAGCTCTTTGCTAACGGTGTCAAAATAGCTGAGGTGGTTGCCAACGAAGACGGCGAGTGGGTGATCATCCTTGACCAGCCCCTGAAAGCCGGGTCGGTTGAGCTTAATCTAAAAGCTGTAGACCGGAAAACAAAGCGGTCGTCTGAGGCCAAGGATGTTGTGGTTGTTTCGGTGCCTGAGCGGGATACCGACCGGTTTATTGAACGCAATCAAAACGGCGTCGTGGCGGTATTAACGCCGAAAGAAGGCAAGGGCCCCAGCACCGTGTTGCAGAAACCAGGCGTCGCGGCTTACGCCGAAGTTGGGGATAGTCTGAGTGTAGATACCGTGGATTACGGCGCGGGTAACGGCTCAATTGTTACTGGCCGTTCATTGCCGCGGGTGGAAGTGCGGCTCTATCTGGACGCACAGTTTGTTTCCGGTGTGCGTGCCGACGATAATGGCAGGTGGACCATAGCGCTTTCTGATAGCCCCTTAACGGACGGCGATCACATGATTCGTGTGGACCAAACCGTTGGTGACGGACAAGTTCAATTGCGGGTGGAGCAGCCGTTTGTCACCGGCCAACCGCTTGACCAAAGTCTGGCTGAAGGTGGCGTTTTTGTTCGGCCGGGCAATACTTTGTGGCAGATTGCGCGGCAACTTTATGGGTCCGGCGTTCGCTACACTCTGATTTTCGGCGAAAACAGTGAACAGATAACAGATCCAGATCTTATTTACCCCGGGCAAGTGTTTAAGCTGCCTATCAAGCCATAATGCCATGTTAAACCTTGAAATCTGGCAACGGAACGGGCTCGAGCGGCTCTGGGAGGAGCCGCTGATAGGGCGAGGGTTGGTCAGCAGGGCTTTAGATGTGCTCTAAGTGTGCGAAGATGGCCTTTAGCTTGAATTAAAATGGTTGTCAGTGCCGCAAGCAGGTCATTGCCCAGCAGTTTTTCCCGGCTTGTTGTCAGGCTGCTAAAATGCACTTCACCTTGGCCGTCGATCGAATAGGCGCCGTCAATTTTTCGGTTATTGAGATATAGGCGCTCTATGGCAACTGTGCGGTGTGCAGCATTCTCAACGGTGTAATACAGCCGGCCCAAAATAGCGTGCAATTGTACCTCGAAGATGCCATCGCGCCGTTTTTCTGTGGCCGCATTGAACTGAATGCCTTCCCAATCGAATGCAATCCGGTCGAATTGCCGGTTTTCGAGGTTTTCAAGATGCCGTTCGGCTTGCGAGATGGATTGTTCGAGTTTCATAGGAAATAGGCCTGCATATGCTATATTTTTAGTCTCGAACCCCGAAGCCAAGCATCGCCGTTTGCTCTTAAACAAGCGTTAACACGCCGTGGAATTCTCCTTTTGTTGCCAAACACAACCCTGAACAGCTGTGTTCTTGACCTCTGAACCGAAAATCGCCAGTGTGTGGCAAATTTCGTGTTGCAGGTATGAACACGTAAAGATCACTAGGCTGAATAGCTTTGAACAGATATTGTAGGCGCAGTTTTTAAATAGAAATTGCTACACTGAGTTACTAGCCAGAAATTATAGGAAGTAGATTGATGAAAGCGTCCGACGCTGTATTGACCCCGATTCACAAAGAAGGGCACAGGTTTATTGCTGCATTTTTTGCGGTGTCTTTGTTGCTATTTTATTTTATTATGCCAGCGCTGGGTTGGGTCGGATTGATCATAACTCTGTGGTGTATTTATTTTTTCCGCGATCCTAACCGGTTTGTACCAACTACTGAGGGTGTGCTGGTTAGCCCGGCTGATGGAACTGTTAGCGCAGTTGTTGATGTTGTACCGCCAGCAGAACTTGGCATGGGTGATGAGCCCCGTGTTCGCATTTCTATTTTTCTATCGGTTTTCAATGTCCATGTTAACCGCGTTCCGGCGGCGGGGAAAATCACCGGGCTTGCTTATGTACACGGCAAGTATCTCAGCGCAGCTGCTGAAGAAGCGGGTGAGGAAAACGAGCGCCAGTTGGTTCGCATGACAACCGAAGACGGCGACGATATTGCCTTTGCGCAAGTGGCGGGGTTGATTGCACGGCGCATTATTTGTGACTTAAGCGAAGGTGACGAAGTTGCCCGGGGTGACCGGTTTGGCCTTATTCGTTTTGGCAGCCGGACAGACATCTATCTTGACAAAGGCATGACTGCAGCCGTTGACGTTGGCCAAACAATGATTGGCGGCGAAACTATCATCGCGCACCGCGCATAAAGGGTATTTTTGATGGCAGGATCCAAAAGGTCACTCATGATGCGGGCAATTTCCATCCGTACAATATTGCCGAGTGTAGTAACACTATGCGCGTTCATGGCTGGCGTAACGTCCATTCGGTTTGCATTGGCCGGTAAGTGGGAACTGGCGGTTGCGGCGATAATCTTGGCGGGCATATTTGACGGTCTTGACGGTACGGTTGCGCGTTTATTGAAAAGTACGAGTAAATTTGGTGCCGAACTTGACAGTTTATCTGACGTTGTCGCGTTCGGTGTTGCGCCGGCAGTGGTGTTATATCTGTGGTCACTTGAAAGCCTAGACCGGCTAGGCTGGGCAGTAGCGTTGATATATGCCACTGCTATGGCGCTTAGGTTGGCGCGGTTCAATGCACGGCTTGACGAGCAGGAAGAGCCTCGCACTCGGCTGGGTTACCTTACCGGCGTTCCAGCTCCAATGGGGGCAGGCTTGTTGTTGATGCCGATGATGCTCGATATGGCAGCAGGCGGTGATGTTGTGCGAAGCTATACGCTAGTAATTGCTGTTTATGCTGTTGCGGTGGCACTGTTAATTGTATCAACCATTCCAACTCTATCACTCAAAGGTTTTCGCATTCCGAAGTCTGCTTTTGTCCCGGTTATGTTGATAATCGGCATGGTTATCGCAGGGCTGTTTGTTCGCACATGGGCAGTATTGTTCGGTATCGGTGTCTTTTATATTTCTAGTCTTCCGTTCTCGGCCTTGGCTTATAGGCGCAGAACAGCCGCCAAAAGTGCGCGGCGCCAGTAGTCTTTAACAATCTGAGTATTTTATTTTTGCATGACTGGCAGAGGCAATCCTGCACGCATAGTAGGTTGGTGTTTACGTGTTGAGGCACTCTTCGTCACGGCGCCAACCTATTTCGGGGTCATAGCCATAGCCAAATTTTTGGCATTCAACTTGCTTATTATAACTTGAACTGATGACGAAGAATGCCGTGAGGTTTCGAAAGTCATTTGAAACAAAGGTTTATACCAAGTCGGAAGGTCGGCAAAAATGGCACAGATATCGATTTATTCACAGAACTATGCAGTAAAAACAATGCGAACAGGTATCGCAGCGGCACTATTGTTTGTCCTGCCGGCTTGCGCCAGCCCAAATTTGTGGCAAGGCGAAGAGGTTCTGGTAGAAGCGCGGCAGCAGGCATTGGAGCAGGATGTGGGCTTCGTTTCAGAGGATCACCGTGCCTTAAGGGACAGGTTCAACGCGCTGGAACGATTGTATGTTGAGCTTGTGCAACATGTGCGCGCGCAGGAAGCGGTGCTGTCCGGTATCAACAAAAAAGTCGCCAACGTCGAGAAAGACCCGAAGGTCGAAGCCTCCGTGGGGCGTGTACGCAATGATGTCTCGGTTATTAGGGACCAGATGAAGAAGCTTGAAAATAGGTTATTTTCAGTAGAAATGGCGGAAAATAGCCAGCCTGCCTTTGTTGCAAAAACCAAAGCACCTACTGGCCGCGCTGAAGCCGATGCAGCCGTGAATGTACCAGACGCCGCTGATGCCACCCCAGTTAGCAACGTCAAGCGCAACGAAGAAGCTTTCTTCGGTGTCCATCTCGCTTCATTTCGCAGCAAAGATCAGGTTAATAGTGGTTGGAGCAACCTGGCCCAAAGTTATTCCAGCGACCTTCAGGGCTTAACACCGCTGTTGTATGTGCAAAGCCAGGAGGGAATAGGCACCTTTATGCGCCTGGTGGCTGGCCCGCTGATTAACGAACAGGAAGCTGATGCATTGTGCACGCGCATTAAGCGCATTAGCGCTGATCAATATTGCCGTGTCTCGGAATATCAAGGCGAACCTATCGGCTAGCCAAGATTTGATTTAAACGCAGTGGTTGTCTCTGTTCGCCCGGCTATTTTCAACTAGCGTTGAGGGATGTCGAGGCTGGCAGCCATTTCCGCAGCATAAAAGTCACAGTCCTAGGTTGCTGCACATTCGATTGTTAAATTTTCATGAAGGAAACTTGACAGTGCCGGACGAATCCAGTTCGATGGCACTCCATCAGTTGAAACAGACTTGTGCTGGTTAACTTGGGGAGGTGATACCAGTCATTTGGCGCACTAAGTTGCTGCCGTCTTGTTATATCTGATACCGGGCCTCACCTGGGGGTTTTGCTCGGAATAGGCGCGGTGCTTTTGTCTTTACTGGCAGTGCATCGCGCCTTATTTTATTGTACTTCAACTACCCATATAAATATCGTTAGCTTAATAGCACGCCAACATTCCCAGCCCGATATCTCGCCAGCAAATCCAGCGTTCTTTTAACAGTAGTTTTGTATATTTTTATACTGAACGGTTTGAACCGATTCTGGCGCTAATCATGCGCGGTTTAGCTATTTGTGTTGCCGCTGTGTTGCGCGCCCGCGCAAGGCCTGAGGCACTCCAAACCACACTTAACGCAGACTGCATCATAGCCAGTCCCACGCTGCCTAGAACGATAAAAATTCCTAAAATGACTAAATGGCTTATGCTCACGATACTCTTCCCTTTGTTCTTCATTTGTTCCTACTCTTGTATGGGCGCTCAGTCAAGAACAAAATAGGAACATGTAAAACTTAATTACGGTACTAGGGTCGAAATTAGACACTCAATCGGTCCTTTCATTGGAAATATCCATAATTGGTGGTAAAGGAGGGGTAAGTGAGCGATTGATATCAATCGCGATTAGTAAAAGAGAAATGTTATGTCCCTGGACATCGGTGCTGAAAGCAGCGCAGATGGTCGGCGCCCGAAGCCTGATAAGGCTGAGGTCTCGGAACTACCCGGAAACAATAAATCCGGTAGGCGGCGTAAGCCGAACCGAGGCAGGAGGCACGCAGACGCTGCAAAACAGAATTTCGGCCGCGGAAATTCGCGGGATCAGGCGAACAGCTCCGGTCAGCAGGCGAACAGCCCCGGTCAGCAGGCGAACAGCTCCGGTCAGGCAACTGGAAAAAAGAAACCTCGCACAGATCAGAACGGTAATAAACCTCGCAGAAGTGCCGTATACAGCGCGATTGATTTGGGCACTAATAACTGTCGACTTTTGATAGCGAAACAGTCGCAAAATGGCTTCCGGGTTATCGATGCCTTCTCGCGCATTGTGCGCCTCGGTGAAGGCGTTGGTGCGGATAACAGGCTGTCCGAAGAAGCGATGGACAGAACCATCGAAGCCCTCAAGGTTTGCGCCGAAAAACTAGCTCGCCGAAATGTAAACTGCATGCGCCATGTGGCAACAGAAGCCTGTCGTATCGCCGACAATTCGGCTGAGTTCGTCGCGCGGGTGAAGCAAGAAACCGGTATTAACCTAGATGTCATTTCCGCTGGCGAAGAAGCCCGGTTGGCAGTTCTGGGATGCCAATCTCTGATTGCACCTGATATGAAAAACGTTCTGGTGTTTGATATCGGTGGCGGCAGCACGGAATTGATCTGGGTTAAATGCCAGCGGGGCAGCGTGAACGAGATTCATGGCTGGATGTCTGTGCCTTGGGGTGTTGTTAATTTGACCGAAAAATTCGCCGCCCCGGGAACGCAAGACAGCAGTAAAAAATACCGTGATATGGTCGAGACGATTGCACGCCAACTTCAGGCATTTGAAGGTGCTCACCAGTTGAGCGCTGTTTTAGGCGGGCACGATACACAGTTTTTAGGCACTTCAGGCACCGTGACAACGCTTGCCAGCCTTCATTTGGGCTTACCCCGATATATCCGTGATAAAGTGGACGGCGCCTGGATGAAATCCGACGATATCAGCGCTCTGTCGCGCCAGGTTGCCGAGATGTCGCCTCAAGAGCGCGCCGCCGAGCCCTGCATCGGCGAAGAACGTGCAGACCTTGTTGTTGCGGGCTGCGCCATATTGGAGGCCATTTTGAACATGTGGCCCATGCCCAGTTTGCGTGTTGCTGACCGAGGTATCCGTGAAGGCATTCTTCGGGGCTTGATGCAAATAGATGAACCGCCGCGCCATGTAATAAAACCACCGGTAAACTCAAGTGCCACACCGCGAACTCACAATGGATCGCAAAATAATAAAACAGGACGGACACGGTAATGTCAAAAGGGTGGAACAGGCAGTCGCAGACCAAAAGCCGTGCGCGCGGGGCTAAGGTACGGGTGAAATCTGCTCGCGGACGTAAACCATCGTCTACTCGCTGGTTGCAGCGACAGTTAAACGACCCTTATGTGGCGGAAGCGAACCGTTTGGGGTACCGGACACGCGCCGCTTTCAAGCTTCTGGAGTTGGATGATCGCTATGATTTCATCAAGGGGTCGAAGCGGGTTGTTGATCTCGGCTGCGCGCCCGGCGGATGGACCCAAATTCTGACCGCAAAACTGCCAGCGAACACTCAAATTATTGGTATAGATCTTCAGGAAGTTGAACCCATTGCAGGTGCGGATCTGTGGGTTATGGATTTCCTTGACGCCGACGCCGAAGACCGGTTGATTGCAGAGCTTGGTGGCCCTGTGGACCTGGTGGTTTCAGACATGGCAAACTCGGCTACCGGTCACCGTCAAACTGATCAAATGCGCACGATGGCACTGTGTGACGCTGCGCTGGATTTTGCCATTAAAGTACTGGGTGAAGGCGGCATCTTTGTTGCCAAAGTATTGCAAGGTGGCAGCGACAACAGCTTGATGACGCGAATGCAACAGCATTTCAAATCAGTGAAGCATGCCAAACCACCCGCCAGCCGAGCCGATTCGAAAGAATGGTTCGTCCTTGCTCAAGGTTTCAAGGGCAAAAGCAGCTAGAAAAATATACCTGAATTGCGTGCTCGCGCTGTTGTGAGCGCTTGCCTGCAGAATCCCGTTGCTTTTTAGGGCCGCTTCGCGGTATTGAAGCGCGAACATCCAAACCCTGGATCCAAGTGGATTTCGCCTTTCCCACATAAGACTGAAAGGCAAGGGCTGCCGTGCTATCAGGCGCAAATGCCCCTAGAAACGCAGGAACTATTATGGATATTCGCCTCGGCCTAACGTTTGATGACGTTCTTCTCCTTCCCGCAGCTAGCGATGTGATGCCCGGTCAAGTTAACGTGGCAACTCGCGTTACTAAATCAATCGAGCTTAACATCCCGCTTTTGTCCGCAGCGATGGACACCGTAACCGAAGCACCGATGGCAATTGCCATGGCGCAGGCGGGCGGCATGGGCGCGTTGCACCGCAACATGACCGATGAAGAACAGGCGGCGATGGTTCGTTCGGTGAAAAAATACGAATCAGGCATGGTGGTTAATCCGGTAACAATGTTCCCTGACCAGACACTGGCAGATGCCCTGGAATTGATGGATCGCCACAAAATATCAGGTATTCCGGTTGTAGAGCGCGGCGAGGGCACTGGCGCCAACAAACTGGTTGGTATTTTAACCCACCGTGATGTTCGCTTTGCCACTCATATGCAGCAACCCGCCCATGAATTGATGACAAAAAAAGTTATCACCGTGAAAGAAGGTGTTTCCTCAGATGAGGCCAAGCGCCTTTTCCATCAACATCGCATTGAAAAATTGATTGTTGTTGACGACGAATATCGCTGCGTGGGGCTGGTGACCGTCAAAGACATGGAAAAAGCTGTTGCACACCCGAATGCCTGTAAAGATTCTAAGGGTCGCTTGCGCGTAGCTGCTGCGACAACTGTTGGTGATAAGGGTTTTGAACGCGCTGGTGCACTGGCGGACGCAGAGTGTGACTTGATCGTGCTTGATACTGCGCACGGCCATTCTTCCCGCGTGATTGAGCAGGTTAGCCGCATTAAAAAAGCGTTCGGTAATGTTCAACTGATCGCTGGAAACATCGCTACCGCTGAAGCGGCAGAGGCGTTGATCGGAGCGGGTGCTGACGGTCTTAAAGTTGGTATTGGCCCTGGTTCTATTTGTACCACCCGTATTGTTGCAGGCGTCGGTGTGCCGCAGCTAACTGCGGTCAACGATGTTGCCGAAGCCGCCATTAAACAGGGTATACCCATCATTGCGGACGGTGGTCTCAGAACATCAGGCGATGTTGCCAAGGCAATCGCTGCTGGTGCCAACCTGTGCATGGTGGGATCATTGCTTGCCGGCACCGAAGAAGCGCCGGGCGAAGTTTTCCTCTATCAGGGCCGGTCCTATAAAGCATATAGGGGCATGGGCTCGGTTGGTGCCATGGCGCGCGGCTCGGCAGATCGTTATTTTCAGGACGACGTCAAAGATGCCTTGAAGCTGGTGCCGGAAGGCGTGGAAGGCCAGGTGCCTTATAAGGGTTCAACCTCGACTGTGTTGCACCAACTTGTCGGTGGTCTCCGTGCCAGCATGGGCTACACCGGTAACCGGACCATTAATGATATGCGGGCAAATGCGAAGTTCGTTCGAATAACCAATTCCGGTTTGCAGGAAAGCCACGTGCATGATGTAACCATCACGCGCGAATCGCCTAATTACCCTGCGGGATAAAGATTGAATAATAATTTTGATTGATCGGTGAAAACTGAAAGGGCAATTAAGTATGCCCGACGTGGTCTTAAAAGCAGTAGATTCTGAGGATTGTGCCTTTTTCTTCAATCATCAAACCGATGCACAGGCTAATGAAATGGCTGCTTTCGGCTCTAAAGACCCGCATGATAAAGGCGCTTTTTATGCTCGGTGGCAGCGAATATTGGAGAATCCGGAGATTGTGTGCCGGACCGTGATGGCCGATGCGCATGTCGCAGGATATGTTGCTCATTTTGAGCAGTTGGGAAAACCATCCATAAGCTACTGGATTGGAAGGTCTTTTTGGGGCAAGGGAATTGCCACAGAAGCGGCGCGTCAGTTTCTGCAACTGATCGCGGTGCGCCCCTTATATGCACGTGTTGCCTTATCTAATTTGGAGTCAGTAAACGTTCTTACCAAGAATGGGTTTAAGCAAATGGCTACCGAGAGCAGTTATTCAGAGGCGCGTGACGCCTTAGTTGAAGAAGCGATATATTCGCTGGAGCACGATTAACATGTGTAAGCAAACCTCAAAAATGTCAGGTAATTTATAATGCGGCCAGCAGCTCGCCTTCAAGCGGTTATTGAAATCCTCGACGGCGTGGAAGAGGGCATCCGCACCCTCGGTACACCGGCCGATAGAGTTGTTGCAGACTATTGCCGCAACAGACGCTTTATCGGGTCGAAAGACCGTCGCTCGATTTTGGCGCTGTCTTACGATGTTATTCGCCGCAGGGGTTTCCATTTGTGGCGCATCGCGGCTGCGGGTTTGTCGGCGAATGGGCGCGCCTTGCTGATTAGTCATTTGGCGCATGCTACGCCGGAAGAGTTGGCTTTGTTTGGGGATGCAGTTGCCCACAGCCCGGTCGAATTATCTGATAGCGAACAGCAGGCGGTCGCACAGTTTGCGAGCTTGCAAACAACAGCCAATACCCCTTTATCAGCGTCCCATGAAGTGCCAGAATTTATCGAGCCAGCGTTACGCGAAAGGTTTGGCGCTGACTTTGAAGGCGCTATTGCGGCATTGAACGAGACCGCGCCGTTGGATATTAGAAGCAATCCGCTGCGGCCGTATGAAGACTTAAGTAAAGACCTGATAGAAATTTCAGAAGACATTGAAAAACTTAATTATTCACCAATTGGGTTTAGATCAAATAGCAAAGTGCGCGTCACTGGAACAGAGCTATATACTTCCGGCAAAATTGAAGTTCAGGATGAAGCCGCGCAAGTGGCTTGTTACTTGGTTGACGCAAAGCCCGGCATGGCGGTGGTCGATCTTTGCGCGGGTGCTGGCGGCAAAAGTCTGCTTTTGTCAGCCCTGATGAACAATAAGGGCCAGGTGTTTGCATTTGATGTGTCGGCAAAACGGTTATCGGCGCTATCGGCAAGGTCGCAGCGGGCAGGCTGCCGCAATATTCAGGTGAAAGCTGTTCCCGAGGTCGGCGAAAACCGTGCGCGCATATTGTCGGGGTTTACCGGCAAGGCAGACAGGGTTGTCGTCGATGCCCCGTGCTCGGGCACTGGTACCTGGCGTCGCAATCCAGATCAGCGATGGCGTTTGTCAGCAGATCAAATTGCCGAGTACGGGGCTGTCCAGTTGGGACTGCTAACCGACGGCGCGCATATGGTGGCTAAGGGCGGCCGGCTGGTTTATATGACCTGTTCGGTATTGGCCGAGGAAAATGAGGCGGTCGTGGAAGCTTTTTTTGCTGCCCACGGCACTACAGACTGGAAGCTGGTTAACTATAAGTCGGTCTGGACCAGCACTTTGGACAGCAAACTAGCGGCGACAGCCGCCAAAAATGAGTCCATGCTGCAACTCGTCCCTCACCAGCACCAGACTGACGGTTTCTTTGTTGCCATCCTTGAGAAAACCTAGTTTTCTATCGTCAGGAACGGTCTTAAACTACACGAAATATGGACGATGCCAGACAATACCGACAGTACCAAAATAGGCGATAGCATTTCCGGGCTTATTTTATTCAGAATACTCCTGTGTGGTATTATTGCGGCCCATGGCTGGGCACGATTGCTGTCTGACGGCGTGTTGCCGTTCGGAGGCTTTCTGGATACCCACGACATCCCGGGCGGTGTACTAATAGCTTGGGTAATAACTCTGCTGGAAATTGTCGGCAGCATTGTGATGGCGTTTGGGTCCCGCTATACTCCGCACTTGTGCGCTGTATACGCCGGTATTTATGCTGTTGGGATTGTCATGGTCCATATGCAGGAAGGCTGGTTTGTTGTTGGTCTGGGCAGAAACGGTATGGAGTATAGCGTTTTACTGATCGCTAGCCTGGTTTTGGTTGGTTACAACCATCTGCCACCTGAGGTGCACGGGCGCATTTTGGCTTTTAGAAAAGATACAGACAATTAAGAATTGCTGGCTATAATAGCCGCTGGATTTGACCATAGTTTGATGAGGTTAGTTGATGCGTGTTCGGTTTTTAACAGTTGCAGCCCTGATTGGGGCATTTGCAGTATCTGGCACTTTTTCAGGGTTGGCTGCGGCAGACGATAAATATAAGCAAGTTTCGCGCACCCTTGTCAGCCAAGCAATTGCAGCCCAAAAAGCCGACAAGGCCGAAGATGCACAAACCCTGTTTGAGCGAGCGTTGGTCGCTGACCCCGCTAACTTACAAGCACTTATCGGTTTGGGTCAAACGCATGAAGCGCAGGGCCGAGTGGGCCGTGGCTTGAAATATTATCGTCAGGCGCTGGCCATCGACCCGAACGAGCATGTGGCGCTTGAGGCGCAAGCGGTTGCATTCCTGAAGCGCGATATGATCGAGCGAGCGGAAGCCAACCGGGACAAACTTGCACGATTATGCACAAGCGGCTGTAAGGCGCTAGACGCGGTCGCATCGGCACTTGATACATACAAGGCGGAAAAAGCCGAGGCTGATACTGACAAGGCTAGCAGCGGCGAATAGCAGGCACGTAACTGCTCCTGTAAAAACTAAAAGATGATTGAAGGAGCCCTGAGGGCTCCTTTTTAACGCCTGCCAAGTTGTCTAAAAGATGCCTGTCCAATCCGCTGCCATATAGGTAAATACGGCCCATGCTGCAACATTTTGGCGCATGTCTTCTGGTTTTACTTTGTCGAAGGTATCGTCGGCTGTGTGATGCAGGTCGAAATACTGGTTTCCGTTTTGCATCATGTCAATAACAGGCATTCCCATACGGCCAAGCTGACCAACATCTGGCCCGCCGCCTGCTACCCTGTCCGCTCTTACAACACCCAGTGCACCCATAATTTGCGCCATTTTATCAACAACAAAGGTCGCATCCGGGCGCACCTTGGAAGCCAAGGCCCACACCGGACCTGCGCCAAAGTCAGATTCAGCGCCGATAATGAGATGTTTGAGATTATCTTTATGCCTTTCAGCGTACTGGCGCGCACCAACAAGGCCGACTTCCTCTGCGGAGAACAGAACAACGCGAATGGTTCGTTTTGGCCGCGGCGCCATGCGTTTAATCAGGTCTGCAGCTGCCATGGTGATGGCAACACCTGCACCGTCATCAATGGCACCAGTGCCCAAATCCCAGCTATCAAGGTGGCTGCCAAGAATGACAACATCATCTGGAAATGTGGTGCCAGTGATTTCGCCGATGACATTGGCCATCTCTACCATGCCGTGGTCTTTGGTCTGAATATCAAGGTGGAGTGTTACCGGCTTGCCTCGCTTGAGGATACGTTCTAGCTGGTCAGCGTCCGGATTAGACAATGCTGCTGCAGCAATGCGCGGTATATCAGCGGCGTAATTGACACCGCCGGTGTGGGGCATACGGTGGCTGTCTGTGCCGATAGACCGAATAACGAGTGCCAATGCACCTTTGCGCGCTGCTTCGCTTGCTCCGCGGCCACGCGCCTGTACAGCTGGGCCGTATCCTCTACCAGCGATATGGCGTTTCATCCGATTGGAGATGAAAACTATCTTGCCTTCAATGTCAGCGGTATCTGCGGCTTGAAGGTCTTCAAATGTAGCATAATGCACAATCTCGGCTGTCACACCGCCTACCGGCGTGGCGGCAGATTTACCGAGGGCGGTAACACGCAGTGACTGAGCGAAAGGGCTGACCACCCGCGCATGTTCCGAGAGACGCTCCCAGCGGGGCACTTGCACGGGCTCGGTATAAACCTTGTCGAAGCCGAGCGATTTGAATTTGGCTACGGCCCAATCGATCGCCACTTGTTCCTGCGGGCTGCCTGCAAGGCGCGGTCCGACTTCAGTAGTGAGCGATTCGAGCAGGTTATAGGCTGTGTCCTCCTCCAAGGCGGCGTCACGGAGCGTCCTTGCCGTTTCAATGGTTGCATCGTCAAGCGGTGGCTGATCGTCTGCCAGTGTAGCTGTTGTTGCAATGAATACCGCTGCGAATGCAGCGGTTTTGACTAAATTTGTGACTGACATAATGCCCCCTTGCTGTGCCTGAGTTTAACAGGAGCGCAGACTGGATTAGCTCAAGTTAGACGTCAAGCGTTTCTATCCACTCAGCCAGCGCATCCAGCGCGCGCTTTGCCTTGGCGGGTTTGCGGTCTTTCTTTTTCATTTTGCCTTCCATGGGTGGAAACAGTCCAAAATTTACATTCATTGGCTGAAATGTTTTTGCGTCAGCGCCGCCAGTGATATGGGCAATAAGTGCACCAAAGGCGGTTGTTTCAGGCGGCGTAGTGGGTGTGCCGCCCAACTGCTCGGTTGCCGCCATCACGCCTGTCATCAAGCCCATTGCAGCACTTTCCACATAGCCCTCAACGCCGGTAATTTGCCCCGCAAACCGCAGTCGCGGGTCAGCTTTCATCCGCATCAAACTGTCTAGGACCAACGGGCTGTTGATGAAGGTGTTGCGGTGCAGGCCGCCAAGTCTTGCAAACTCTGCGTTTTCCAGGCCTGGAATGGATTTGAAAATACGTTTTTGTTCTCCGTATGTCAGTTTGGTTTGGAAACCGACCATATTGTAGAGCGTGCCTAGCTTGTTATCTTGCCGCAGTTGCACCACCGCGTGGCACCGCCCCTCAAAGTGAGGGCTTTGCAGACCAACTGGCTTCATCGGGCCGAAGCTCAGGGTTTCACGCCCGCGCTCGGCCATCACTTCAATGGGCATACAGCCTTCAAAATAGGGGGTGTCTTTTTCCCACTGTTTGAAATCCGCCTTTTCGCCCGAGTTCAGGGCGTCGATAAATCCATCATATTGCTCTTTGTTCATCGGCAGATTGATATAGTCAGCGCCTTCGCCTTTATCGTAGCGGCTTTGGAACCAGGCAATATCGAAATCGATGCTTTCCTTGTAAATTATCGGTGCGATGGCATCAAAAAACGCAAGGCTGTCTTCGCCGCATAGCTCAAGAATGGCTTCGGAAAGCGCCGGGGAGGTGAGCGGACCGGTTGCGATGATCACGCTGTCCCAGTCCTTGGGGGGCAGGCCGGAAATCTCTTCGCGTTCGATTGTGATTAGCGGGTGTGCCTCCAACTTGCTGGACACCTCCGCCGAAAACTCGTCCCGGTCTACCGCAAGCGCCGACCCGGCGGGCACTTTATGTTTGTCGGCGGAGGCAATGATTAGCGAGTTCATGCGGCGCATTTCTTCGTGTAATAAGCCAACCGCGTTGTTTTCAGCATCGTCTGAGCGAAACGAGTTTGAACACACCAGTTCTGCTAGACCATCAGTGTGGTGGGCATCGGTTTTTCTTACCGGGCGCATTTCGTGCAAAATTGCCGGTACACCGCGCGACGCGACTTGCCAAGCGGCTTCTGAACCGGCAAGGCCACCACCAATGATGTGAACGGGTTTGGTCATTTTGGTCATTGCGAAAATTGTTCCTACTATTTGATCGCGCCTGTTTACCGGAGGCTGCCAAATAATGTAAGAAAAAAGCGACTATCGAACGGCGGTACGCCGTAACTTGAAGGGTTTCCAAATATGCCGTTGCAAGCAAAGGCCATTTTTGACCGCTTAAACCAGTGGCCCCACCGAGGGGTTGGCAGTGAAGAAGAAATGGAGGCCCGCGAAACCCTGATCACCATTCTGACCGGCGAGCATGGCGTGGATATCGCCGAAGAGGGGTTTGATGCTCCGCCCAGTTACCTGCGGTTTTTCTGGTTAACTGGGTTGATCGCCTGCGCCGCTGTTATGGGTGCCAACCTGATGCCCGCTATCATGATGCTGCTGGGCTCACTGGGGTTTATCAGCTTTTTCCTGTTTATGGATTGGCGTGTTAGTCCGCTGATTTGGTGGGGCGCGCAGAAAACCACTGCCAATCTGGTGGCCAGTAAGGGCCAGAACAACCCTGGGCAAAAAGGTCAGGTGCAACGTTTGTTTATCTTGATGGCGCATCTTGATAGCGCACCGGCTTCATTCGCATACCGGCCGGGACAGGTTCGGAACTTTCGCACGTCGGTGTATGTGAGCACCGGGCTAATAAGCTTGGGGGTTATTGTGCCGATGATTGTTGGGCTGGGTGGCAGTGTGGATGTCGTTACCCGGTTGGTTATTGTCGGGTTGATTATTGGCGCGCAACTTTTAGCATCGGTTGATTTTTGGCGGCTGGGCTATGTGCCGGGGGCGAATGATAATCTGAGCGGCGTTTCTGCCGCTGTGGCCGCCGCCAGCCATCTGTGGCGACATATGCCCGAAGACGCCGAAGTGCGGTTGGTGATCACCAGCGCCGAGGAGGCAGGCATGCTGGGTGCGCAGCATTATTGGCAAACCCACCGCGACGAACTGAAGGCGCGCGACACTTATGTGGTCAATCTTGATACAGTCGGATGCGAAAACCTGAAATATATTGAAAAAAGTGGTGGGTTTACACCGGTGAACTATGCCAATGTTTTAACCAATACAGCTGCTAACATATGCGGCGTTAACGAGAGTTTTGCGGGCATAATGCCCGGCACGCACCGTATGGGGGACTTTGACAGCATTTGGTTTGTCCGCGACGGCATCAATGCCATTACGCTGGCGTCCTATGATCGGTTTGGTCTGATGACGGCAATTCACACACCCGGTGACACGGCCGAGAAAATAGATCATCGCACCGTTGAAGTCGCTGCCAAGTTTGCGGAAGCAATTGTTCGGATGACGCCGCTGCGAGTGTAATGCACCATACTTCGCGAGCCTGAAGGGTGGTTGGGTCTTTTCCTACAGGACGTTCAACAGCCTCCTTGACCCGAGTTCCCGTCTAACTGCGCAGGTGCATAATGGGTCGTACTGCCATTGTCGTAAAAATAGCGTTCCTCGCTCCAGCCCGCCTGTGTTGTGGCATCGCGTTGCCACAGCGTAAAGCCAAAGCGACGCTCCCAGTCTACTGTTGCATTCAGGTTTTTGCCGTAAACAGAGGGCGCGCCCTGCGGTAAGGTGTTTGAACAAGGGTTTGCATTGAAGCCGCCGCTCAGATCAACGCCGCTATTGCCGCTTATATATTGTTGGGGGCGTATCCAGGAGCTGATGTTACTGCCCGCGCCAAAAAATTGTAGGCGTTGCAAATTGTGAATGTGCCCGGCAATCATGGTTTTGAACGAGCAGGGTAGCCCCTGATCGGCCCAACAGGTTGATTTACCCCCATATTGCGCAAGCGCGCTGGTGAGGTCTTGCTCCAGGTTGGTCTCCAGTATGTGTTGTTTGCCATTATATCGCGCAAGGCCCCAAAGGGGTCTGTGTCCTGTCCACCAGCTACTATTTACCGCGTCGGAAAGTTGAAGCATGTCGGTAAAGTTATCCACCTGTTTTTGGGATAGGTCTACAGTTGAGCTGTCCATAACGATGATGCGGTGACTAACACTTGTTGAGCCGCCAGTATGAACGGCTACGTCAAAATACCATGGATTTTGATAGGCTTGGTCGCCGGCGACATTGCCACAACTCAACTGGTTGGCTGTGCTCTCATGCTGTAAAAAATAAAACCAACCGGTACCCCAAGGCGCACGGCGCTTTTCTGTACTCCGGTAGCCGCACATTTCATGATTGCCGCGTACAAAGGCCCAAGGTGCATCTAGCAAAAGCGTCTGTGCCGGGAAGAAAAATTCTTCGTACCAATATTTCCATTGGTCTGAGTAGCCTTTGTTACTGTATCGGTAATCTCCCACGTGGAGAATAAAATCAGCACTGACCAATGTAGCAGCGTCTGACACCTGTTTGAAGGGCCAGTCATCCGGCGAATTACAGGTTTGCTCGCCGGGGATATCACGGCAGCCGGTATCGCCAACGCTTACCATATTGAGAATGCCATTGTTGCGGCGCCCGACAGAGTGAACAGTGGGAAAGGACACGGTGGCACCAGCGCCGCCGCTGGGGTCCCAAAGCTGCACGGGAGACCCGTTTTGTTGCAATTGTGCTTGGGTCCAGCGTGTATCGAAAAGAACTTCACATACAGTGACCGGGAAATCAGCTGGAACTACATTATTGCGGCTATCAATTGGCGCTGTGCCCTGGCTCGTGTTGAATGTGAAAAGTCCACACGATGACTGCCTACTTGTTCCAGCAACGATGAAGCGGGCATATCCCTCCAACTCCGATTGGCTGTTGTTGCCCGAGATTTGTGTCCATGCCGCCATGATAGAGCCGTCTGGCGCAGTGGAAGGGTCTGGAGAAAGCGTAGTTTGCGCTGTAGCTTGCACTGAAAACAAGCTCGACAAGCTCGCTACGGTCACGGCGATTAGCGGAAATTTTGTTAAGAACATACCTTGTAGTCCCCCATTGGCTGCCAGTGAGTGTGGGCTTAGCTTAAAGACCAAAAGCCAATAGTAACTTTAAAGGTGCAATAATACAATTTTTAGATGTATCGAAAACGCATACGGGAATCCGTTATTTGGCTGGACGGCGCTTTTGTGGCTGTGCCAAGGTAGGGTTTGACTGACCGGAGGAAGGGCTTGCCGGTTTATGAGTGGGAGTGATATGCGGGCGGAAGATATATTGCATTTCTGGTTTCTTGAGGCTGGCTCCAAGGCATGGTGGAAAAAGTCTGATGCCTTTGATGCATTGGTCACTCGCCGGTTTAAGAATATTCACGCGGCAGCACATGCCGGAGAGCTTGCCCATTGGCGCACACGCGGCCGTGGCAGGCTGGCTGAAGTGATCGTGCTGGACCAGTTTCCGCGCAATATGTATCGGGGTGATGCACGCTCGTTTGCCAGTGATGGCTTGGCGTTGGTGCTGGCTCAGGAAGCGATTGCCCTGAATGTGCAGGCCGGATGGTCGCCCAGTTGGCGCAGTTTCCTTTACATGCCGTTCATGCACAGCGAAAGTCTCGCCATCCACGAACAAGCCGTGAAGGTTTTTGATGAACCGGGCATCGAGGACAATCTGAAATTTGAGTATGCCCACAAGAAAATCATTGATCGCTTTGGCCGCTACCCGCACCGGAACGCTATATTAGGTCGGGCAAGTACAGCTGAAGAAGTCGTGTTTCTCAAGCAACCGGGCAGCAGCTTTTAAGCCCGGTTTTCATTATTGCCCGGTTTCTTATTGGCGTTTTTATTGATTGGGCGGCGAGCCAGGATTTAGCGCTGACGCTATTTCTTTCTCATAATCTTCAATTTGTGCAGTTATGCGACCAAAATGGCTATTGATGATGGCGTCATAACGCCCGCTCGTGCGAAGAGCTGTCAGACCTTCGTTAAAAGCGTCACACACGGCTTGCTTGTGAAAGCGTGCCGCATATAGCGTGGTTGGTAATATTCGGTGGACCGCCAATGGCTGAAAATCACCTGATTTTCGTTTTTTATTTACCTGCGCCAGTTTCAGTATCCATTCGTCACCGATGGCGGCCTCGAAATACCCCAAATACAAAAGCGAAATATGACTATTTTGATCCGAAGATTCCATATAACGGGGGCTGTTTTTTGCTTCTACAGCAAACTTCGGCCCCAGAAAACGGATTGCGCCGTCAAATGTGATAATCGACAAATTGCCAATATCAGTCAGCTGGTTAATTTTCATCTCACGAGCGGCGAGGGTGACACCGACATTTTGGTGCTTGATATACCAATCGGTCAGGCAACCTTCGCCGTTCAACGTAACATTTGACGTCAACAGGCCGTCTACGCTGTTGTTTTCAAATAACCGGATCATGCGAACCCGGTGCAATTGTTTAAATTCCGGGCTGTAAATGGTTTCGTTGAATATTGCTTTTACCAGCTCTATTTCCAGGCCGCCGGTACCATCGCCCGTCACATAGGGCAGGACGTCATGGCGAACTGCAACCGAAACCCTGTTTTCGTCAGGATTATCTATGGCTGTTTGATTGGCAAGCGGTAGGCGAGCATGTGACGGTGTCAGGCCAATTGAGGCGACCCAAAGTGCTGATAGCGATAATAGCGCAAGCCTGAAAGGCCAGCGGCTGTGCAACGACGGTTTCAGCAATGACAGTGTCCCTGTGTTCATTGGTCTGTGTTCATTGGTCTGGTTCATTTAAACGCGTGCAATATCTACCCCGGGTAATCATAAGTTTAGGGTGTTAATGATTGGTGAATACCATTCAGCCAATAGCATTTTATTGCCAGAAATGGTCAGCCTGTCTGGGTTCGGGAAAATCTGAGCTTGTGCGAACGACCTTTACCGGGTTAGGCGTTTGCCTTCCGGGTAACTGATCTTGTACCAGTTGTTGATCGCCCAAATCTCGCCCGGTGCCAGTGTTTTGCGCCACATGATAACACCCGGCTGTTCGTCCACATCGCGGGCGGTGGGGTTGGTGCTGCCGGAAAGCTGATCAATTTTCAGGTCTTCATGCTGTGAGTTTGGAATGCGGTCAAAAACCTCCATCGTCACCGGCACGGTATTGTTGTTGGTGATGCGGAACTGCAGCCGTTCTTCGCGGTTCACCCGCTTTTTGAAAATGCCGCTGCCACCGTCTTCGCTGGGCAGGGTAATTGCCTCAATCTTGACCCGATCTGTGGTACCGAACGGCAGTTCCAACGTCGTTTTTGGTTGCATATCCGGCCATCTGCCACTGCCTACATAAGTGCCGTCGCGCGTCAGCGATACGGCGGGAGCGGTTAAATAAGGAAAACCCTTCAGCTCTGCGTCTGCATATACATAAGCGGATCGGCTTTGTCGGGGCGTTGTGCGCAGAACAACCGCTGCTTGCGCTGTTGCCGTTGATACAAGAAACCGCTGCTCCGAACCATCAGAGGCTAGCGAAACCGGCTGATCCAGAATGAACTCTGCATCGAAGTTAGTTTCGTTGACCTTAATACGGGAGCCTGTGACGATTACCTCTTCACCATCCCCCGTAAGTCGAGAGCTACGGATACTGTTGAGCATTTTACCCAATTCAGCTGCCGGTTTTGGGTCATCCAAGTTCATGTAAACGGGCTGAGGCTTGTAATTCTTGATGTTTGCAGAGGGTGTGGTTGTGGATAGTTTCAGCGATACGTTTGTCCAGTCCTCGCCGGTTCGCTGGTTTACATTGGCAAACAATCGAACGCTTGTTGACGCGACAGCGCTATCCAAGTTTGCCTCAGTTTCCACCGCCCATTGAGTATTCCTAACCATGTAAGTCAACTCAAGCGTTACTGGAATAGCTGAAGAATTGGAAACTGCGATATTCGCATTAACTGTAGCTTTGCGCTGCGACCCGGTTTGACCCAATTGTCTCTTTAGGGCCTGAATTTCCAGGTTCCGCGCTATTATTGCTGCATTAACGGTAGTGCGTTCTGCAACGATGCTGCCACTGTTGGTGCTGACAAACTCGAGAGACTTCTGGAGTGCTGCGAACAAAACGTCCGCGTCTGCATTGCCTGCCATTGCTTTATTGCCTGCGTTTGACCCCAATCTTTCGATGAACTCCAATTGTATCTTCAGCGCATCAAGTGTCGCTCGGTCAGTGGTGTTCTGGGCCTCCAGTGTATCGATCTGCTCGAGGATCGCTTTTTGTGCCTCGGCAACAACGTCACCGCTGAATTTTACCTCGAGGCGCACCTGCGACACCAACGCATTGCCATTGATGAACCGCGCCCGCACGCCGTATTTATCGTTCATGTCCTTGGTTAGCCCCTTGATCGTGACCGTGTGGTTGCCAGCGGGCAGGCTAAAGCTGGCGGTACGCGTAACAATGGCACCGCTGCCCCGATACATGGTAACGGCGTTTATGGGGGCCACTACGCTGATATCGTCGGCCAATGTCGGCTGCGCCAGCGACCCTGTCAGCAGTATTGAAAATACGAGGAACAGACGAGGGCGATTGAATTTCATGGTTTTCTTCCGTGCAAATCTGGGTTCAGGCAATCAATGCGCGATATAATGGCAATAGTTTGACGGGCCCAAGCATAAGCCAGGCTGAACAAAGGTCAAACTATTGGAAAGCGCGGTAAAGTTGGTCAATGCAGTGCAGTGTTGAACAGGCTAAGACTGTTGCGTTTCGCAGATGCATTCGACGGCGTAGATCCCGGTGTTTATTTACAACTCAATGCGTCTAATTCGATACGGGATCCCGCAAACATACTCAGGTCTACATCGCCATCAATGCCGCCAACCGCGCCTTTTGGGGTGTGTTGCCAAAACAGCCATCTGCGCCATCCGTCTGGCACCGTTGGCGTCGCTGCATAGTCAGCGAGCCACAATTCATATTCGGTGTGTGATTCGTCGCTATGCTGGTCCCAGAATGTGGGGCCGGTGTAAATTACGGGTTTGCAGCCAAGTGCGGTTTCCACAGCCTTGAGCCAAACAAGAATGCCGTCGCTAACAGCATCACGGGATATGCCGTCCGCGATTTCAACATCCAATACTGGCGGTAAAGCGTTCTGATAATCTACTCCAGCTGATTTCAGGCTATTCAGGAAATGCTGGGCCTGGCTTACGGCGTCTTCATTGGGATGGAAAAAATGGTAAGCACCCGGCTTGACGCCAGCAGCTTTCGTATCAGCCCAGTTTCGCGCGAATTGTTGATCGGTCGTGTGCAGCCCTTCGCTGGCCTTAAGGTAGGCGAAATGGATACCGTTCTTTTGTACAGTCGCCCAGTCGACGGTCCCTTGGAAATGCGAGACATCGACGCCCTGAAGGCCGTCCAACCGCTGCGGGCGTTCGATTTCGGCTTGTTGGCCCCCACATGCCGCTAGTAATAAGGCCAGGAGAGCAGGGAGCGCTGATTTTGCATGAATCATATTAGCCGTTCGCCTGTTGCGGAAAACAAATTTGCATCAGTTGATTTTATACCATCCGGCGGGAAAATTGAACAGCGTTTCTGCGCCTGCTATTCCGCGGCTTGCCGAGCAAGCACAGGCGCTAGATACTGGCCGGTATAGCTTTTGGCTGACTTGGCAATGTCTTCCGGTGTGCCAACCGCGATAATTTCACCACCGCCGTCGCCGCCCTCAGGGCCAAGGTCCAGAATCCAGTCGGCGGTTTTGATCACTTCCAGATTATGCTCGATGATCACCACCGTGTTGCCTTGGTCCACCAGAGCCTGCAGTACTTCCATCAGCTTACGAATATCTTCAAAATGCAGCCCGGTTGTGGGTTCATCCAAAATATAAATTGTTTTTCCGGTGGAGCGTTTGGACAGTTCCTTGGCCAGTTTCACCCGCTGGGCCTCACCGCCTGATAGCGTGGTGGCCTGCTGGCCGATCCGAATGTAGCCAAGGCCGACTTTATCGAGCATTTCCAGCTTGTTGCGGATCGCAGGAACCGCTTTAAAAAAGCCAACGCCTTCTTCAACTGTCATATCAAGTATGTCTGATATTGATTTGTTTTTAAACAATATTTCTAATGTTTCACGGTTGTACCGCTTACCTCTACACTGGTCACACTGCACATAAACATCGGGCAGGAAATGCATTTCGATTTTGATCATTCCGTCGCCGCGGCAGGCCTCGCAGCGGCCGCCTTTCACGTTGAAGGAGAAACGACCAGGCTTATAACCGCGCGCCTGTGCTTCGGGCAGGCCCGCGAACCAATCGCGCATCGGGGTGAAGGCATCGGTATAGGTGGCAGGGTTGGACCGCGGCGTGCGGCCGATGGGGCTTTGGTCGATCTCGACGATCTTATCCAGATGCTCCAGCCCCTCAATTGATGTATGCGGCCCCGGCACCATGCGGTTTTTGTTAAGATGTTTGGCAACAGCTTTATAAAGCGTCTCGATGATGAAGGTGGACTTGCCAGACCCAGACACCCCGGTGATGCATGTCATCGTGCCTAACGGAATGCTGCCATCAACGCCGCGCAGGTTATTGGCGGTGGCACCCTTAACGGTCAGGAAAGTGCCTTTGCCTGGCCTGCGAACGCTAGGTGTTGGAACCGAGCGAACCCCGGTCATATATTGGCCGGTCAGGCTTTTGGGGTTGCGCAACACCTGCGCAGGCGTGCCTTGAGCCACAATCATACCGCCGTGCTCACCTGCACCAGGCCCCATATCAATCACATAGTCTGCACTGCGGATGGCATCTTCGTCGTGTTCGACCACCAGCACGGTGTTGCCGATGTCACGCAGATTTTTCAGAGTTATCAACAGTCGCTCGTTGTCGCGCTGGTGCAGGCCGATGGAGGGTTCATCCAGCACATACAGTACGCCAGTAAGCCCCGAACCAATTTGTGACGCTAGCCTGATCCGCTGGCTTTCGCCGCCCGATAGCGTGCCGGAAGACCGGCTGAGCGTAAGATACTGTAAACCCACATTGTTGAGAAAACCCAACCGGTCCTGAATTTCCTTCAGGACTTTTTCGGCGATTTGCCGCTGTTTGTCAGTCAAACGCTCGGGCAGGGTGCTAAACCAATCGTGCGCGGCTGATACCGACATGGCTGTCACGTCGCTGATATGGGTAGCGTCGATTTTAACCGCAAGCGCCTCCGGCTTTAGCCTAGCGCCCTTACAAGCGGTGCAGGTGGTTGATGATTGGTATTTGGAAAGCTCGTCGCGCATCCAGTTGCTGTCAGTTTCGCGCCAACGGCGTTCGATGTTATTGAGCACGCCTTCAAAGGGCTTGTTCACTTCAAACCGGCGCTTGCCGTCAGCATATACAATGGTGACTGACTGTTTGCCTGTACCGAACAAAAACGCCTGCTGCGCTTTTTCCGGCAGTTCACTCCAGGGAACATCCAGCGACACGTCGAAATGGTTAGCAACCGCATCCAGTGCCTGAAAATAGAAGGGTGACGGATTGTTTGCGCGGTTAGCCCAAGGTGCAAGTGCCCCAGCGCGCACAGTTTTGCTCTTGTCCGGTACCGTAAGATCCGGATCAAAATACAATTTGTTGCCCAGCCCGTCACATTCTGGACAAGCCCCAAAGGGGTTGTTGAAGGAAAATAGCCGCGGTTCAATTTCTTCGATGGTGAAACCAGACACAGGGCAGGCGAATTTGGCTGACATCAGGTGCCGTTCCTGGTCGTTTTCGTCCTCACCTGCCAATTCATACGCCACAAGGCCCTCAGTGAGCTCTAATGCGGTTTCCACACTGTCTGTCAGCCGTTGTTGCAGCCCGGTTTTAACCACGAGGCGGTCCACCACTACATCGATGTCATGTTTGTATTTTTTATCGAGCGCAGGCACGTCTTCAATCAGGAAAAATTCGCCGTCCACTTTTACTCGCTGGAAGCCACGCTTTTGCAACTCGCCAAATTCTTTGCGGTATTCGCCTTTGCGGCCACGCACAATCGGCGCCAGCAGATAAATGCGCGACCCTTCTTCCAGCAACATGATGCGGTCAACCATCTGGCTGACCGTCTGGCTTTCAATGGGCAGGCCGGTTGTGGGCGAATAGGGGATGCCCACCCGCGCCCACAGCAGGCGCATATAATCATATATTTCGGTAACCGTGCCTACCGTTGAGCGCGGGTTTTTGCTGGTGGTTTTCTGCTCTATAGAAATCGCTGGCGACAGGCCCTCAATATGGTCCACATCTGGCTTCTGCATCATTTCCAAAAACTGTCGGGCATAGGCGCTCAGGCTTTCCACGTACCGGCGCTGGCCCTCAGCATAGATGGTATCAAACGCAAGCGACGACTTGCCCGAGCC
Organism: Alphaproteobacteria bacterium; assembly: GCA_021774695.1. GTDB lineage: Bacteria > Pseudomonadota > Alphaproteobacteria > Sphingomonadales > Kordiimonadaceae > Kordiimonas. The sequence continues at coordinate 26,283 of JAJFIU010000100.1, forward strand.
CGATAGCCCGGTGATTACAACCAGCTTGTCGCGCGGGATGTCCACATCCACAGATTTGAGGTTATGTTCGCGCGCGCCGCGCACTGAAATTTTAGTCAGCATACATGTGTCTCGCTAGTGCCATCTTTATGGCCAGTTTTCAGGATATGAATTGGGCCGTAAATGGACCGGTGTCAAGCAGCTTGACAGTAAATGCAAAAATGGAACAAATAAAGAACAAATGAAATGCTACTGACAAAAATGGACTTGGGACAAGGATGGCGGCTAAAGTCATTGATATTACGGTGAAGATTTGGTCGAACAGATAGAAGTGACCGTTCGCCTGGCCCCAAGTAACTAACAATCTGGTTATGAAGCAGAATATATGACGATTTTCCTGAAAGCCATTCCATCCAGCGATTACCGTGCATACCATGAGTTGATTAATGACCCGCTGATTTCCCGAATGTCAGCCACAATCCCGCATCCGGTTGATTTTAAATTTGCCAGGAAGCGTTTGCTGGCGCGGGCTGCTGAAGAGCGCGTTCTTAAGGGTATTGTTCAACGGGGCGCTTACGCGGGCAGTGTACTGGTCGGCGACGGCAGCCTCTTTATCAATGAACAGCTGCAACTTGAAATAGGATACTGCGTTCACGCGGGCCATCGCGGCAAGGGGTATGCGAGCGAAATCGCCAGCCAACTTGTCAAACTTGCGCGAGACCACGGGCATTACGGTCCCATAGCCGCACATTTTGCTAAAGACAATCCTGTCTCTGGCAAGATTTTGGCCAAGCTGGGGTTTGCAGTTGTCGGTGAAATGGAGGACCAATCGGTCGGCCGGTCAGGCGCGATATCTTATTATGCAGCGCAACTGCCAGCGGTAGATCAGGTAAGTTGTTGTGTGCTCGAGCCTTTGAAAACGGCTGACATAGGCTGGGTGTATGCGCTGCAACATGATCCCATTGGCGCTGAACTGGCAGGGGTTGCGGGTGAATTTGTCAGCGAACCTATTTTCCGGAAGAATATGGAAGCAGCAATCGCACAACAGCTTGACGGGCCCCGTATTTTTTCCATTAAAGCCGCTGGGAAAATGGTTGGTTATATTGGATGCTTTCGGTCTTCGGATCAGAAACTTCGGATTAGTTACTGGTTAACCCGCTCCAGTTGGGGGCAGGGCATTGCTACTGCTGCGCTGAACGGTCTCTTGCACGAATTACCGGAAAAACTGTTGAACCAAAAATTATACGCTTCGGTAATAGAGGGGAATATTGCGTCCGTAAAAATACTGGAAAAATTTGGGTTTATTTTGCTTAGTCGGTCGAGTTTCCATTCCGCAGCGCACGGCCACGAAATGCAACAGCTATTGTATCGACGATGATAAAGAAGCCTGCTTAGATGCCGCCCATACATAGCGGTAGTGGCGGCGAACACCGCAATCAAACCAAGATTTCCTGATGTTGGCGGTTTGATTACAGATAACTTAACCACCAGTCCTTGCGCCTTGCTTTGACGCCTGCAAACCATTTGCACGCCGGGTAAAGAAGCACGATAAGCCCCGCCCAAAAGAGCCAGATAGCCCAAAGCGGAAAACCATACTCGGCTGGATATTGCCAGAAGGGCTGAGCCGCTGAGCGCCAGCCGCTGCCCTGTAATTCTGCCGCAACCATCGCCAATAGATGGATAACATATATGTGCAGAATATAGAAAAAGAACGGCACCCGGCCAAAAATAACCATCCAATTAACAAACCTGCCGCGCCAATGTTCGGCGAAACTGAGGACGATAAGACCAGGGCCAAGGGTCATCATCAAAAATAGGAGAGAAGGTGGGTATTTGCTGGTGTTGATAAAACTCAACACTGTATGAAGGGGGCTTTCTTTAACCTCGAACGCATTCGGTTCACCGTAGACGCCAACCAAACGTGCAACAATGAATGCAACAACGGACGCTAATCCCACGCGAAGCAGCAGCTTTTGTCGCTCTTCAGCTGGCTTGCGGTACAGGTCTGCCAATAGATACCCCAGAGGCATGACGCCAATCCAAGGAAGAAGCGGATAGTTGTTGGCCGCCGGAATACCAAGCTCAAGTGTAAACCCTCGATTATGAAGGAAGTGCCAAAAAGGCACAGATGTTCCCCGTGAAGGTTCAGGAAACAGGCCGTAATCCAATATGTTATGGCCAAATATTATCATTAGAGCGAAGGCCGCTATTGCCCATTTTGGAAGCCAGATCAGGGCAGCCAAAACTATCATCGAAATACCGATGGCCCATATCACCTGCAGAATCAGGAGACTGCTAGGCGACTGAAAAGTCCAACCGTAGGTAACGATAGTAAGTTCGATGAAGATGAGCCACAGGCCGCGTGTAAACAGAAATCGGCTCAGCGCTGCGGTTGACCGGGTTGCAGCCATTATGCCAGCGCTGGTTCCGGCAAGTAGTACAAAGATGGGTGCGCAAAAGTGCGTGATCCAACGCGTTAGAAACAAGGCGCCGTCCCCTTGTTCAAGATCAAGAGGGTCAAACGGTACATTAGTGAAATAATCCCGCAAATGATCAATGGCCATGATGACCATCACCAGACCACGCAAAAAATCAATTGAGTTAAGGCGCGTTTTGACGGCCGGATCATTCATCGGTTTTACTCTTCAGGCGTATAGGGAATATATTTGCCGTCGAACCACACTGCCCACTCGTTGGTTTCAGCATTATATTGCTCGAAAAATTGGCGCACACTGCCATCGGGCTGCGGTGTCCAGGTGCCTTTGAACGGAACCGAGTTGTTCTGCCTATAATAATAGATGGTGCCTTCAAGCGCCATCGCGCCGTCCGTCAGGCCGCCTACAATATCAATTGAGTAACCACCCGCGACCCAAAGTTGCCGCCACTTGCCGGTGTTGGGGTTGTAATAATTCAAGCTGCGTCCCGTACCACCCTGAGAATTTGTCCAGCGTTCTTCCAGCGCACAGCCGCCTTCAACCGGAGAAATTTTATTATGCCCGCCAATTGCGCCGCCGCCGGGCCATGTTGTTACTTCCCAGTCACCGATCCAGAAATCGAAGGCACGGAAATTTTCATCGGCTGTGCAAGGCGGCGGTGGAGGCGCTGCCGGTGCAGCGGGCGTTTCCGTCGCTTGTTGGCCCAGTGCCGGCCCAGCCAGAATGCCAGCGAGAATAGCGGCTACAAATGATTTTCGAATAGTGTTCACGATCTTCCCCTTAGTCATTTTGATTTCCCACAAGAACCCTAACGGCCTGTTTTCTTTTGGCTATCGCCGAGCGTTAAAGCGCATGAAACTGTCGATGAATTGATTAGAAATTGGATACAAGTTCCAAATAGAACAAAAATAGAACAAAATTCCCTAATTACCTTTTGCATGACGAACGCTAATTGGTCTATGTTCGCTCGAACAAACGCGGCACTGGTTGACTGCTTGAGGCGACAAGCAGGGCTCGGGTTTAACAGATTCAAGTAAGGGGGCCCTGATGGCTGGTAGTGTAAATAAAGTAATTTTAGTTGGTAATTTGGGCCGTGACCCTGAAGTGCGTTCCATGCAGGACGGCTCGCCGATAGTGAACTTGTCGGTGGCAACGTCGGAAAATTGGCGCGATAAAAATACCGGTGAACGGCGTGAGAAAACCGAATGGCACCGGGTGGTGATTTTCAACGAAAATCTTGCCAAGGTTGCGCAAAGTTACCTGAAGAAGGGTTCCAAAATTTATGTGGAAGGCCAGCTTCAGACCCGGAAATGGACCGATCAGTCCGGTGTTGAAAAATACTCAACCGAAGTAGTGCTGCAGCGGTTCCGCGGCGAACTGACTATGCTGGATGGGCGCAGTGACGGTGCAGGCGGTGGCTTTAGCGACAATCAGTCCAGTTACGGCGGCGGCCAATCCCAAGGTGGCCAGGCACAGGGCGGCGGCCAGCAAGGCGGTCAGCAAGGCGGTCAGGCACAAGGCGGTGCACCAGCAGGTGGTGCAGCTGATCTGGACGACGAGATCCCGTTCTGATCGCTTGGGCCGTCAGGTGGTAGCGACCTACGCTCAGATAGACCTGTATTGAATACAATAAAAACGCGCGAAACTCGTTTTGGTTTCGCGCGTTTTTCGATAGTTCGTTGTTTATTTAACTAATAGCTGTAAAACCAATCATCAGCACCGCCAGCCATGACGCCAGATATACCGGTGTTCTCAGAAATGGTATCGCCAGAATATAGACAACAGCATGAGCGATACGGGCGAAGAAAAATATTTCTGCCCATATGCCGACTGTTTGGCCCACTTCGGGGTTACCTTCGCCTAAGAATACGGCAGCAACAATAACTGCAATAAAGGCTGGCATTGTTTCAACCATATTCAGGTGTGCGCGTTGAGCCCGCATGGCCCATGGAGCCTGCTCAGGTTGTTTTTTCGGGAATCCTTCAGGATAATTGTTGAGAAATGTTGGCAGGCCCCATTCAAACAGGCGAGCTGTGATATATGGAGTCCAAAGTAGTAGCGTTAAAATTCCGCTTAATCCAAGATAGTATAGTGCCGTTTCCATGAGTATTTCCTTTCAAGGTGCTAGCCGGCAAAGCCATTGGTAAGTACTTCAAGTTTGTTACCAAAAGGGTCGCGCACATACGCCGCGTATACTTCGGCATGAGGATAAGCACGTGGCCCTGGTTCCCCCGCGCAAGTTCCACCATTTGAGAGGGTGCTTGCGTAAAATCGGTCGACCTCATCCGGTGTTTTTGCAGAAAACGCGATATGGGTGCCGTTACCTGAACTACTAGCATTTCCGTCATGGGGGGACATTGCCAAAAATTGTATGGTTTTAATGCCATAAGCCAATAGTCCATCCATTTCGGCGAGACGACTTATTCCAATAGTCTCAAATACCGAGTCATAAAATTTTTTCGCGAGTTTGATGTCGTCAACACCAACGCTTAGATGATCAATCATTTGTTTGCTCCTTAATTGTCACGAAGGGGGAAACTACGGGCAACGGCAGGATTAACAATGATCAAAAGTATGTATTATTTGTTTAATCGTCTCTATGTGTTGCTGTCGCAAGTCGATTACGCATAATATAACGAACTGGTTAGCTGTTGGGATGCGCTAAATGGATGTTTTAAGTGATGTGCTGGATTTATTGAAATTCAAGGGCGTGCTGTATTTCAGAACCGAATTGACGGCCCCGTGGGGCATAACGGTGCCTGCCTATCAAAATGTGGCACGTTTTCATCTGGCGGTAGGAGGGGAGTGCTGGATTGAAATTGAAGGTCAGCTTGAACCGGTTCGTCTCAATGCTGGTGACATGATTTTAATCCCCCATGGTAAAAGCCATATTTTGAAAGATCATCCAAACACACAATCAGTTGAGCTTGATCAGGTGTTGGAACAAAGTGGTTATGACGGTGGCGGCTATTTTGTTCACGGTGGGCAAGGGGATGCTCGTGGCAATCTCGTCTGTGGTCATCTCGAATTTGACGAGATGCATTATCATCCAATTCTTGCCGAGTTGCCGGATTATATTTTAATTACCGGTAGGCAAGCGATCGATTTTTCATGGTTCGATAACGCGATGAAATTTATGTCATACGAGGCGCAAACAGGGGATATGGGCAACCAGGCGATCACTAAGCGTTTGGCAGAAATATTGTTTATTCACGCTGTTCGCGTCTGGAATGCATCATCTGGCCAGAAAAACGGGTTCGTGAAAGCAGTTGCTGACAGAAACATAGGCCGAAGCCTGCAAGTGTTTCATGAAAAACTTGAAGAACGCTGGACAATTCAGATGTTGGCTAACGAGGCTGGGTTGTCACGTTCGGTTTTTGCAAACCAATTTCGCGACTTGGTTGGGCTCACTCCGATGCAATATGTCACTATGTGGCGAATGCAGAAGGCATGCAATTATCTTGTCGATGGAGCTCTGACGACAGAGGCGGTGGCAGACCAGGTAGGGTATCAATCGTTGGCTGCTTTTAGCAAGGTATTCAAGAAATACATTGGGATTGGGCCTGGCGGTTACAAACGTGCTGGCGGCCAGGTAAGTGGCACCTAGAGTTGTGTATTTACAAGGGTTTATTGGTTAGATATCTGTTAAAAGTGCACTAACACGTTCTTTCAAAGGAGGTAACAATTCGCCTTCAAACCACTGGTTTTTCTTCAGCCAGATGTTATTGCGCGGGCTGGGGTGCGGCAGCACAATTTTTTCAGGCCAGTGGTGTTGCCAGTTTTGTACCGCTTGGGTGACAGTGCTCTTGCGCTTAGTGGGCAGGTGCCACCCGATCGCATACTGGCCAATCACCAGTGTTAACTCCACTTGCGGCACTAGTTGCATCAACGGTTTACGCCAAGTTTCTGCGCATTCGGACCGCGGTGGTAAGTCGCCAGACTTACCGGTGCCGGGGTAACAAAAACCCATCGGTATGATCGCGATTTTTGCGGCATCGTAAAATGTCGCGCGGTCAACGCCCATCCATAGGCGCAAGCGGTCTCCGCTCGGGTCATCGAAGGGAATGCCGCTTTCCTGCACCCGCCGGCCAGGGGCTTGGCCAACAACTAGAATTTTGGCCGTTGAGCTGACCTGGAGCACCGGCCGTGGCTCGCATGGAAGCGATGCCGAGCAAATCGTGCAGGCTCGAATGTCACGGAGTAATTCTGGAAGCATTTTGGGAAGGTTTTTCGATGTCATAAAAGCGCCTTGTGATGAAGCGCAAAGGTTGCACGGAGTTTGGAGGAGTTCAATTCACTTCGCAGTGAAGCCCAAGCAAATTTACCCTTCAGTATTCGGATTAATCAATGGAGAGTGCGCCTTAGGTGACCGAAGCAACGGTTTATCCAGTTAAGGCGCATCCGGTCTGCTTTACTGTTATTGTCAATCAACAGTTTTTTGGCTGGTGTGTAATGAAAAATATTTCAACATTGTTGGTAACAGTTTTGGGCTTGGTGAGTTCGCATGCAAACGCTGCAGATATTCCAGATGCACACACTTTGGACTTGCTGGCCGATTACCGCATTCTATTTTCGTCTGAGCGTGGCGCGAGGGACACGCTGTCGCTTTTCAGCGTGGCTGCAACCGGGGGTGACCTGAAACAGCATGTGAAAATTTCGGTAAACCGGCGCGGCGAATACGAACCTGCTTTGTCGCCTGACGGCAATAAAATTGCTTTTACTACATACCGTTACGGCGGCTGGAAAATTGCGATTGCTGACATTGACGGCAGTAATGTCAGAAGACTAACCATGGACCCGCAGTATGCCTATGACGCTAGTTGGTCGCCGGATAGCAAGCGTATTGTGTATCGGCGTATTGTAAATAACGGCGGCGCTTATTTTCGCGGAAATGGGGATATTTTTTCGATCAATATTGATGGCAGCAACAATATTAACCTCAGTAAATCGGACGGCGAACATGCTCGAAACCCAGCGTTTTCGCCGGACGGCAAGCTTATTGTCTATGACGCTTTTGTTGGTGATGACCTGCATATTATGCTGATGGACCAAAACGGCGATACCAAACATCGTGTGCCCACTGAGGGCAAGTATGCCTTTGCACCCAGTTGGTCTCCGGGCGGCAAGTGGCTTGCGCACCTGCGGCAGGACAGCGACGGTTTTGTTGACGTTTGGCGCATGAAACCAGACGGGACGGCTGCTGAGAACCTGACCAAAAGCGTTGCAAACGGACACCATGCAATCGGCGATACCATCCAGCACTGGCAGTATGAAACCCATTGGTCACCGGACGGAAACTGGATCGCTTTTACCGCTGATTATGCGGAGAAGGGGAACATTGATATCTATCTGATTTCGGTAAAAACCGGACAAATCGCCAGATTAACCCGCCATAATGGTGCTGACACGCATCCTTTTTGGTGTCAAATTCGCCGAAATGGGAATTGAAACAGCAAAAATCGGAGTTTCGGTGTGGCAAAAAGCGGCGCGATTGCCATATATTAATTTAGTGCATTATTAAATATACATAACACATTGGAAAAGATCACTTTTTTGTATATATAAGATTAAAATTCGGTTGCCAGCTTTTTCCACCATCATCTGATTTTTCAATTTCCATTCGGCGCTCTGGTGAATCAGTAATATTGATATTGAGGCGAAAAGCACGAGAGATATTTTTATCCATTGGAAAGGTGGTTCCGGATTTCAGGTTGGTTGCCACCAAAACACCGTTTTCAATAGAGCCTTCGTAAATATCCATGATGCCCCAAGTATCGTCCAACACGGCGATACGATATGTTTTGCGGTATTGATCATAGCTGTAGAAAGATGCGGTCTGAAAACTGGTGGAACTCTCATCCAGGGGCTTCTCACCGAGCATAAGGTTTTTCAGCTGGTAGGAAAACTGAACTTCGGCGCGTGGTGCCTTTTGCCAGGTGGTGCCGTCATCGGATGAATATTCCATCGTTAGCGACCAGGTGCCAACCATCGGTGCAAGCTTTTGCATCGCAGCATACGGCGCTTTCGACTGTTCAGGAATATTTCCCTGGGCGAATGCAACAACGGAAGTGGCGGTTAGCATCAGGCCAAGTATTAGTGATTTCATCGATTTTCTTTCCTAAGCTGGTAAGAACTTAGCTCTATCTTAAGGTAGGGATTTAACTAATTGAACTTGTCACCCTTGGGACTTACCAGCCAGATTGGGGGACAAACTTGTGAAAATTGGTGCGAATCCCGAACGATAGCGCTGTGTGTTTTCGGCTTACAGCGGTGAAACCCAGGCCGTGGCCTGTTTGGATTAATTGATCGCTGTTGTGCGATGAGAGTGCGATTTATGAAGGCAGTGCGGGTGTAAATACAACCGGGGCGGCGATTAAAACCATCAGAATTTTCTTTTACTAATCATCAAGTTACGGCATGGTAATAACCACTGCGGCGCGAATGGGGGAGAGACGGTTGACTGGCGCGCAAGATAAATTGCAAACAGATCCGGATGATGCGGCGATACAACGCCAAATTCGCGACAAACTGGCGGCCTTTGAAAAGTCGACGCTGCGGATTGTGGCGATAGCTATTGGCGTTCTTTTTACAATCAGGGTGATAGCGTCTTTTTTCTTCATCCCCTTTGATAAAGCCATGACGGCGACCGGCCCTCTTAGTGTCAGCATTATGCTATCGCTCGGCATATTGATCGCCCATCATTATGGTGCGCTGAAAAATACGGCGGTGCGGCCACTGTCTGTGATTTTGGCAACCCTGGT